>JANXWR010000563.1 GCA_025351025.1 Burkholderiales bacterium
GGCCTCGTCGCCGGCTTCGGGATGGTCACGTACGACCGCTGCCTGTGTACCGGCGCGGTGATCCTGGGGCGGTCGGCATGACGATGCCTCTCATGAAACCGCGCAGGAAGAACCCCGTCCTGCGGACCCGGCAGATGAGCCTGCCGCCGTCGGCGCGTGGCCGCACCGCCCTCGGCATGACGGCCGCCGCGGCCGAAGGCCGCTTCGAGCTGCAGGTGTGCCGGCGCTGCCGGGCCGTGCAGTACCCGCCGCGCGACGCCTGCCACCGCTGTCTCTCGTCGAGCCTGAAATGGACGCCGCAGGCCGGTGCCGGCGAGCTGCTCGCCGAGACCGTGCTCCATCACAGCAACGACCCGTTCTACCGCGAGCGGCTGCCCTGGCGGCTCGGCCTCGTGCAACTCGTCGCCGGCCCGACGGTGATCGTGCACCTGCACGGCGACGTCGCCTCGGCACCGACGAAGGTCCGCGTCGGCGCCCGCCTCGACCGCGCCGGTGCCGCGGTGCTGATCGGATTTCCCCCGCAGGAGAGCGAATACATGGCCGACGACAAGATGCTGCGCGAGATGGCCAGCGACCCCAAGTTCAGGAAGATCCTCGTCACCGACGGCAAGACCGAGGTCGGCCAGGCGATCGTCAAGGCGCTGGTCAAGGCCGGCGCCGAGATCGTCTGGGTCGGCCACGCCGAGCCGTGGAAGCAGCTCGGCGGCATCGGCGACATCGCGGCGCTGCCACAGGTCGCGCTGGTGCCGCTCGACCTCACCGACGGCCGCTCCGTGACCGAGCTGGCCGGCGAGATCGGCGGCAAGGTCGACATCGTGATCAACAACGCCGAGGTCCATCGCGCCTTCGGCATCGCGTCGCGTCGCGGCATCGACGCGGCCCGTGCCGAGATGGACATCAACTACTTCGGCCTGCTGCGGCTGGCGCAGGAGTTCGGGCCGGCGCTGCGCGCACGATCTGCCGACGGCGAGACCCACGCCGCCGCCTGGGTCAACCTGCTCTCGGTCTACGCGCTCACCAACTTCCCGCCGCACGGCACCTTCTCGGCCTCGAAGGCGGCGGCGTGCTCGCTGGCGCAGTGCCTGCGCGCCGAGATGCGCACGTCGGGCATCCGCGTGATCAATGTCTTCCCCGGCCCGATCGACGACGAGTGGAACCAGAACCTGCCACCGCCCAAGGTGGCGCCGGCCGCATTGGCGAGCGCGATCGTCAAGGCGCTGAAGGAGGGCATCGAAGACGTCTATCCCGGCGACATCGCCCAGGAGTGGCTGGAGCGCTGGCGTGACGACCCGAAGGTGCTCGAACGCGAGCTCGCTTCCGGCGGCTGATAGTCAAGCCAGCAGTGCCGCCAGCACGTCGGCGGCGCGCTCGCACTGGGCCCGCGTCACGTCGAGGTGGGTGACGGCGCGAACCGTGCGCGGCCCGAACGCGTTGACGAGCACGCCGAGATCGCGGGCGCGCGCGCTCAGCGTCGGCGCGTCGATCGGCAGCGCCTCGGGCAGGTGGAAGACGACGATGTTGGTCTGTACCGTGGCGAGGTCGAGTTGCACCGCCGCGCCTGCGGCCAGTCGTTCGGCGAACAGGCGCGCATGGGCGTGATCCTCGTGCAGACGCGGCAGGTGGTGGTCGAGCGCATGCAGCGCCGCGGCCGAGAAGATGCCGTTCTGGCGCATCGCGCCGCCCATCCGGCGGCGGTGCCGGTCGGCGATGGCGATGGTTGCCTTCGTGCCGGCCAATAGCGAGCCGCCGGGCGCGCCGAGGCCCTTGCTGAAGGCGACCGCGACGAGATCGAACGGTGCGGCGAGCTCGCCCACGGCGAGTCCGCTCGCGGCACTCGCGTTCCAGAGGCGAGCGCCGTCGAGGAAGGCCGCCAGGCCGAGCTCGCGCGCCACCGCAGCGATGGCGACGACCTCGTCCTGCGGCACGACGATGCCGCCGGCCCGGTTGTGGGTGTTCTCGATCTCGACCAGCGTCGTCGTCGGGAAGATCGCGAAGTTGCGCGGCTTGGTGGCGGCGCGCAGCTCGCTGGCACTGAAGCGGCCGCCGCGCCCGATCTCGTGGATCTGCACGCCGGCGTTGGCCGCCGCGCCGCCGGCCTCGTGCCAGGCCGCGTGCGACTCGCGGCTGGCCACGACCTCGTCGCCCGGCCGCGTCAGCGTGCGCAGCGCCACCTGGTTGGCCATCGTGCCGGTCGGCAGCCAGAGCGCAGCTTCCTTGCCGAGCAGCTCGGCGCAGCGCGCCTGCAGCCGGTTGGTGCTGGGGTCCTCGCCATACTGATCATCGCCCACCGGGGCGGCAGCCATCGCGGCTCGCATGGCGTCGGTGGGTTGCGTGACAGTGTCGGAGCGGAGGTCGATGCGGTCGGTCATGAGGTCAAGAGCTTACGTGGTTCGGGTTCGAAGCGCCCCGCGCAGGTGTAGCACAGCGCGCGGGGCGGCGCTCATGCGCGGCGGCAGGGCCGACGGCATACAAGGCTCAAGGGCGGCGCTTCAGGCTTCGCGATGCGCTGGTGTATCCGCCCGCACCGCCATCGACGAAGTGCACGTGAAGGCTGTCCGCTGCAGAGGTCACCAGACAGGTCATCAGGGCGGTCTCGGAGACATGGATGCCATGGCGAAACCCGAGCGCGGGCGCGGCTTCGTCCATGTACTTCTCGATGGATTCGACCGCGGCAGGCGGGCAATCGATGACGAAGCAGACGGTGTCGTCGTACTTGCAGAAGTCCGTGTTCGTGAACACCTCGCTTCGATAGCGCTGCGGGTCGAAGCCGCCGATCGGCTTCGACCGTGCGAGGACAAGCCGAGCCAGGAGGGTCTCCACCAGGACGCGGGCGCCCCAGGCCAGCACGGATCCCCCACGACGCCGGGCGCGCGCCTCGAGCATGAAATCCTTCGGCGGCCAACGCGCCCGCAGGGTGTCCTGGCGAACCGGCCGCGTCTGTGGCTCGGGGCCGGCCAGCGCCATCACGTGGGCATAGACCTCCGTCAGATCGACCGGGCCTTGAAGAATCAGCGTGACCATGGCACCGTGCGTCGAACGCAGCGTGTCCCAGCGGCACGACAAGCCTTCGAGGTCGACCGGTGCACCATCGTCCAGGGCATCGGGCACAACGGCAAGCGCCGCCAGATCGGCGTCGCCACGCCCTCGGATCGACGCTTCCAGCAAGCCGACGCCGCCGCCGAAGAACACGCCGAAGCTGTTGCCGGGCGTCGGTTCGAATCGACCGACGAACACGTCCTTCCCCGAGCGGCGCAGCGCCTTCACCGGAACGAGGCCGGCTCGCAGCGTCATCTGAAAGTCTCGCGCCGCCATCCCCCGGGCGCGCGCGAGCTCGATCCGCGCCCGCTCGGAATACTCCGGCGGCACCATCACCACGGCCCCGTCCCCACCGAACAGGAACGGAATCCTGATCGGTGCACACAGATTTCGCAGCGCCGCGATGCCCATGGCCGCCACGAAGTTGACCGTCTTGTGGCGCCCCTTGGCGATGGCGCCGGTGGAGTCGACGATGTCGGTGACCGCCACCTCCCATTCGTCGGGCGCCGGTCGGTATCGACTCGGATCGAAGGTATCGCGAGGGGTCGCGATCAATGGCAGGCCTGCGAAGAAGTCCGCCGTTCGACTGGCGTGATCGGTGGCGGCCGCGGTCATCCGAGGATTCTGCAGCAAGGCCTTCAGGCCGATGTCGGCGTCGGTGCCGCCCCCTTCCACACTCCCGCAAGGTCGCTTTGACTCATCCGGAGCAGGTGCTTCGCGGCAATTCCGGCCGTGGCATCGGCGGTGCCAGACCACCCGCGGCGATGGCCGCCTGCAAGCCCCGGATGAACTGCTCCGGGTCGCTCGCCCGAGCGATGCCGCGAAGTACCGCCACGCCGGCCGCCCCGCAACGTGCGGCCTCGTGGCTGCGTTCGACATCCATGCCGGCAATCGCCACCACCGGCTCGCACAGCACCCGGCACCAGTAGGCCAGGTTGCCCGGCCCCTGGGGCCTCCACGGCATGTCCTTGGTGGTGGTGGCGTGGATCGGGCCGCAAGCGATGTAGCTTGGCGCCCAGCCGCGGGCACGACACACCTCCCAGTAGCTGTGGGTGCTCAACCCGACCCGCAAGCCAGCGTTGCGCAGCGCGTCCCTATCGGCCGTGAGCAGGTCCTCCTGGCCGAGGTGGACGCCGTACGCGCCGTGCTCGATCGCCAGCTGCCAGTGGTCATTGATGAAGAGCTGCGCGTTGACTTCGCGCGCCGCCTGCACGCTGCGCAGGATCTCTCGCGACAGGTGCGCGCGCGCGCCCTCCTTGATGCGCACTTGCACCGTGCGCACCCCGGCCGCCAACACGCGCTCGACCCAGGCCGCGCTGTCGACCACGGCATAGAGGCCCATGTGCCGGTCGGTGAGCGCCGCAAAGCCCGGCGCTTCGGTGTCTGCGCTGGCGTGCAGCGAGGGCACGAGTTCGGCATGCAGGCCGAAGCCGCGCCGTGGCCGCACGGCACCGGCGCCGCGCCCGGCCGGCAGCGCATGACGCAGTGCCTGCGTCGTGCTCATCTTCGCGATCACCGCCGCGTCGGCCGTGCAGAAGTCCAGCGCGAGCGCGGCGGCCATGGAGGCGGCGAAGACGCAGCCGCTGCCGTGGTGGTGCGCAGTGGCGACCCGGGGCAGTGCCAGCCAACCCTTCGCCTCGGGCGTATCGATCCAGTCGAGCGACCGCCGCCCGCCCGCATCGCCCCCCGTGATGACCACCGCGACCGGCCCCAGCGCACGCAATGCGGCGGCCGCCCGCTCGACGGCCGCGGAGGTCGACATCGCCGCCGCGTCCCAGCCCAGCAACCAGGCCGCCTCGGCGCGGTTCGGCGTGACGACGGTGGCCCGCGGCAGCAATTCGCGCAACAGTGCCTCGCGCAGCGCCGTGCCGGCGAGGTCGGCCCCGGTGGTGGCGCGCCACACCGGGTCGATGACCAGCGCGACCGGTCGATCGCGTCGCAGTCGGTCGACCCAGCCGGCGACACAGCGCACGTTCTCGGGGCTGCCGAGCAGGCCGGTCTTGATGGCGCATGGCGGCATGTCGCTCGCGAGCGCCGC
>JANXWR010000582.1 GCA_025351025.1 Burkholderiales bacterium
ATAGAGCACGCGCTGCACCCACGGCAGCGTCGCGTTCTGACGCGCCAGCTCGCGGTCGATCGCCGGCATCAACGTGTCGGCATCGAAGCGAGGGTCAGTCAGCGCCGCGAACAGGAACAGGAAGTACTTCTCGATGTCGACGGCGTTGCCGGTGCCGCCGAGCACGATCTGGCGCGGCGCGTGCTCGTCGGCCTTGAAGGTGCCGAGGTGGCAGAACGAGCAGTTCATGCCGACGAAGTCCATGCCGAAGACGCGCCGGCGCGAAAAGCCGATCGGCCGGTCGAACGCCGGTTGCCCGGCAACGTAGCCGCTCGGCAGCTCGCGCTGTGCCTCGACGACCAGGCCGAAGGCCTCGAAGCTCGCCTTGTCGTTGTCGGGCGACATCGGCTTGGGCACCAGGGCGCCGGGCGGAAACACCTCGGGCAGCACCTTCCATAGCCAGTACGGCAGCGGCGCCTGCGCCAGCGGGTGGTCCGAGCCGATCGAGCCGTACTTGAACTGCGCCTCCATGTGGTCGAAGTCTTCGGGGTCGCCGAAGCGGTGCATCCATAGCCAGACCAGGCCGAGCACGAGGGCCAGCAACACGACGATGCGAACCAGGCGCCAGCGCACGCGCAGCCCGGCAGGCGCACCCGCGGGAAGCAGACTAGGCATTGATGTTCACCTTGAGCTCGCGCGGATAGAGCTTCCATACCGCCCAGGGCTCGCCCTCCATCGCCGTCTGCAGGCCCTCGAGCTGGTGGCAGAAGCGCTGCATCGCCGCTCGCCCCAGCTCGTCGACCGCGAGATAGGAAAAGTCATGGATCAAGGCGCGCCGCTCCACGTTGAGGTTGTAGTTGGCGTTGACGAGCCGCTGGTAGACGTCGATCGGCTCGGGCTCGCCGCTGGCATAGACGCGGATCGGCTGGCGGTGCGTCCAGAGCTGGTAGTTCCAGAGGAAGCCGCCGAGGATCTCGTGCTGTGCCGAGACCAGGTAAATGCAGCTCGCCACCAGGCGCGCCAGGCGATCGAGCGTGACCTGGCCGCTCGTCACGCCGACGCCGTTCGGAACCAGGCGATTCAGCTCGTCGAGCCAGGCCATCACGGCCGCGTCTTCGCGCAGGCCTTCGGTGCCGCTGCCCTGCGCGGCGTGCGGGTAGTAGAGGCCCAGGTAGTGCCGCGCATGCTCGTGCATCGGCTTGAACAAGGCCGCGAGGTTGTCTTCGGTCGGCGTGTCGAAGCCCTGGCCGATCACCTGGCGCGCCGCGGCGTCGGCGACCGGATCGTTCATGCCGAAGTCAGAGGCGTGCCAGCTCGCGTCGAAGAGCCGGCAGGTGCCTTCGAAGGTGTAGCTGAACACGGTGTCGAAGTCGCCGCCGGGCAGCATCTGGCCGCGCGTCACGGTGTCGTTGCTCTGCGCCGTGGCGTAGATGTAGGGCCAGAGCAGGCGCATCAGCGGGTGCCGGGCCGGAAGATGATTGCGCGTGGCGATCGCCAGCGGCGCGCTGCCGGCGAGGTGCACGCCGTTGAAGTGCCGCACCAGCGACATGTGCGTCGTCGCCGAGCAGAGCGCCAGCTTCTTGGCCAGCTCCCAGCCGTTGTCGCCCGGCGCGCTGGTGCCGAGCACGCTGTCGATGCGCACGGCGCGCAACGCCCGCTGCGTCGGGTCGATCTCGAACGTCACCTTCGCGCCAAGGCGCAGCAGGCCCTCGTGATGTTCATGGCCGGCCAGCGACAGCAGGTCCCATTCGAAGCGGCCGTCGGCGCCCTTCTTCGTATAGCAGGCATACGGTCCGCGCACCGCCAGCGCACCGAGCTCGGGGCTGGCCAGGTACTCCGCCGGCAGCACCGGCGGCCCGAACTTCCTGCGATGCAGCCAGGTGTAGGCGCCGCGCAGGGCGACGTCGGGGTCGGCGCTGATCGAGGGCAGGCCGGCCTGCATCGGCGAGAACGACTTGTACAGCCGCACCTGCAGATCGTAGAAGAGTCTCTTGCTCGCCGAGCGCTCGTCGGCCGGGATCTGCGCCGGCGGACACACGACGATGCTGTCGATGGGAAGGTCGGGGATCGCCTTTCGCATCGGCACCGGCGTGATGAGCGTCTGGCCGGCCTGCGGCACCGGGATGTCGAGCGGCTTGTTCATCACCGCCTTGAACCAGGCTAGGACGATCCAGAACCACTTGCGCAGGAACCACTTCATTGTCGGCTACGCGGCGGGATTGAAAGGCCGATGCGCGTCGCCGCGCCAGGGGTCGGCCTTGAGCTCGGGGTCGCAGACGCGCAGGGGGTGGCGTTGCGGGTCGAGCCGCGGCTCGGGGTCCCAGGGCTCGAAGGCGTTGCGGATGTTGGCCAGCCCCGTCGACGCGAGCGCCGGGAAGTGGCGCAGCAGCACGGTCTTCAGGTCGGCCGCGTCGATCCAGCGCAAGCCCTCGGGGGTGTAGTACTCCTCCGAGTAGCAGTCGGTGTAGAAGCGATCGGCCTGCAGGCGCCGCGTCGCGTTGAGGATGAAGATCTGGAACTGCGTCTCGCCGAAGCCGAAGCTCGTCGGACGGTGCCCTTCGGCCAGCGTGCCGATCAGGAGGTCGAGCTTTTCGACGTCGGCCGGGTTGGCGCCGTAGACCTGCTTGAGCCTGGCCACGTCGTCGACATCTTCGGTCAGGTCTTCGAAGCAGCGGATCGGGTTCAGCCCGAGCTGGCGGCGGAACTCGTTGTAGCGCGGCACGCCGCGCTCGCGGGCGCGCACGATGTCGACCGTGCCCATGTCGAAGAACGGGTTGCCGGGAATGCTCAGCTGCTGCATGAAGCGCGGGTAGTTGTTCAGCACCAAGGCGCCGGGCTGCTGCACGCCGAAGGAATAGAACAGGTCGGCCAGCGCATGGCGCTGCGTGATGCGCGGCGACCCCGACTGGCGCGTCGCGTGGAAGGGCACGACCTCGGGCGCCTCGCTGCCGCCCTGCCGGCGCAGCACCAGCTCTTCGGGCAGCAGCGAGTGCAGCCGATAGACCTCGACGAACTCTTCGGTGAGGCCGAAGCCGCGGCCGTGCTTGTCGATCGGGTTGCCGACGACGCCGCCCATCTCGGGGTTGCTCACCTTGATCTCGTCAACTTCTTCAAGCGCGGCAAGGAGCGCAAGACCTTCGACGAGATCAAGGTGAGCAACCCCGAGATGGGCGGCGTCGTCGGCAACCCGATCGACAAGCACGGCCGCGGCTTCGGCCTCACCGAAGAGTTCGTCGAGGTCTATCGGCTGCACTCGCTGCTGCCCGAAG
>JANXWR010000351.1 GCA_025351025.1 Burkholderiales bacterium
TCGCAGGCGCATTGCTGTTTGCAGGCCCCGCGCAGGCGCAGGACAAAGGCACGGTCGGCGTGTCGATGCCGACCAAGTCGTCGGCGCGCTGGATCTCCGACGGCGACAGCATGGTCAAGGTGCTCAAGGAAAAAGGCTACAAGACCGACCTTCAGTACGCCGAAGACGACATCCCGAACCAGCTCGCGCAGATCGAGAACATGCTGACCAAGGAGGTCAAGGTGCTCGTGATCGCGGCGATCGACGGCACCACGCTGTCCGACGTGCTGCAGAAGGCGGCCGACAAGGGCATCAAGGTCATCGCCTACGACCGGCTGATCAAGAACTCGAAGAACGTCGACTACTACGCCACCTTCGACAACTTCCAGGTCGGCGTCTTGCAGGCCGGCTACATCGAGAAGGCGCTCGACCTGAAGGCCGGCAAGGGCCCGTTCAACATCGAACTGTTCGGCGGCTCACCCGACGACAACAACGCCTTCTTCTTCTTCAACGGCGCGATGTCGGTGCTCAAGCCCTACATCGACAGCGGCAAGCTCGTGGTGCGCAGCAAGCAGCTCGGCATGGACAAGGTCTCCACGCTGCGCTGGGACGGCGCCGTCGCGCAAGCGCGCATGGACAACCTGCTCTCGGCCTACTACACGAAAGACCGCGTGGATGCGGTGCTCTCGCCCTACGACGGCCTGTCGATCGGCATCATCTCTTCGCTGAAGGGCGTGGGCTACGGCACGGCCAAGCTGGCGATGCCGGTGGTGACGGGGCAGGACGCCGAGGTGCCTTCGGTCAAGTCGATCCTGAAGAAGGAACAGACCTCGACCGTGTTCAAGGACACGCGCGAGCTTGCCAAGGTGACGGTCGCGATGGTCGACGCGATGCTCTCGGGCAAGGCGCCGGCGGTCAACGACACCAAGACCTACAACAACGGCGTGAAGGTCGTGCCTTCGTACCTGCTCAAGCCGGTCAGCGTCGACATCTCGAACTGGAAGCAGGTGCTGATCGACGGTGGTTATTACACCGAGAGCCAGATCAAGTAAGCGTTGATCGGAAGCAGCGCGCGGGTGCGAGCCGCCCGCGCTGTGAACTTGGCATCTGGCAGGGTTGGCTCGGAGGTGAAGGGGTGCAAAGCGACGGCAAGATCCTGGAGATGCGTGGCATCAGCAAGGCGTTTCACGGCGTGAAGGCACTGGCCGACGTGAACCTCGTGGTGCGTGCCGGCGAGATCCACGCGCTGGTCGGCGAAAACGGCGCCGGCAAGTCGACGCTTATGAAGGTGCTGAGCGGTGTGTACCCCTCGGGCAGCTTCGAAGGCGAGATCCACTTCGAAGGCACACCGCGCCGCTTCAAGGGCATTGCCGACAGCGAAGCGCTCGGCATCATCATCATCCACCAAGAGCTGGCGCTGGTGCCGTTGCTCTCGATCGCCGAGAACATCTTTCTCGGCAACGAGCGGGCGCGCTTCGGCGTGGTCGACTGGTTCGCGGCGTTCGCGGCCACGCAGGAGCTGCTGAAGAAGGTCGGCCTGAAGGAATCGCCGGCCACGCTCATCACCGACCTCGGCGTCGGCAAGCAGCAGCTGGTCGAGATCGCCAAGGCGCTCTCGAAAAAGGTCAAGCTGCTCATCCTCGACGAGCCGACGGCGAGCCTGAACGAGACCGACAGCGACGCCCTGCTGCGCCTGCTGCTCGAGCTCAAGGCCCATGGCATCGCCTCGATCCTGATCTCGCACAAGCTCAACGAGGTGGCCAAGGTCGCCGATTCGATCACCGTCATCCGCGACGGCAGCACGGTGCGCGACTTCGACTGCAAGAGCGAATCGGTGAGCGAAGAAGCGATCATCCAGTGCATGGTCGGCCGCGAGATGGCCGATCGCTACCCGAAGCGCACGCCGGCGATCGGCCCGGTGGTGTTCGAGGTCAAGGGATGGCGCGTCCATCACGCCGTGCATCGAGACCGGCTCGTGGTCAAGGGCGTGTCGCTGCATTCGCGGCAGGGCGAGATCGTCGGCATCGCCGGGCTGATGGGGGCAGGACGCACCGAGCTGGCGATGAGCCTGTTCGGCCGCTCCTACGGCCACGGCATCAGCGGCGAGGTCTGGCTCGACGGCAAACCGTGCGACGTCGGCAGCGTCGGCAAGGCGATCACGAACGGCCTGGCCTACGTGACCGAAGACCGCAAGGGCTACGGCCTCGTGCTCGAAGAAGACATCGGCCACAACATCGTGCTCACCAACCTGGGCGCGGTGTCGCGCGGCGGCGTGGTCGACGAGGGCAAGGCCTTCGCAGTCGCCAACGACTTTCGGCGGCGGCTGCGCATTCGCAGCTCGGGCGTGTATCAGCGGGTCGTCAATCTCTCGGGCGGCAACCAGCAAAAAGTCGTGCTCAGCAAGTGGCTGTTCGCCGACCCGCGCGTGCTGATCCTCGACGAGCCGACGCGCGGCATCGACGTCGGCGCCAAGTTCGAGATCTACAGCATCATGACCGAGCTCGCGGCACAGGGTAAGAGCATCGTCATGATCTCGTCCGAGATGCCGGAGCTGCTCGGCATGTGCGATCGCATCTACGTCATGAACGAGGGCCGCTTCGTCGGCGAGCTGGCCGCCGCCGAAGCGACGCAGGAGAAGATTATGCGCGCCATCGTCGCTTCGGGGAGCCGCTGAATGGACGAGCCCGTTGCAGCATCGCCGCCGGCCGCGAGCCCGGTTGCCTACGGCAGCTTTCTGAAGAACAACCTGCGCGAATACGGCATGCTGATGTCGCTGATCGCGATCATGGCGCTGTTCCAGTACCTGACCGACGGCACGCTGCTGCAGCCGCTCAATCTCACCAACCTGGTGCTGCAGAACAGCTACATCGTCATCATGGCGCTGGGCATGCTGCTCGTCATCGTCGCCGGCCACATCGATCTCTCGGTCGGCTCGGTGGTCGGCTTCATCGGTGCGCTGGCAGCGGTGCTGATCGTCGAAATGCATGTGCACTACGTGCTCGCCGCGCTGCTCTGCATCGCCGCGGGCGCGCTGATCGGCGCGGCCCAGGGCTACTTCATCGCCTTCTTCAGGATGCCTTCGTTCATCGTCACGCTCGCCGGCATGCTGGTGTTCAAGGGCCTGAGCCTGGCGCTGCTGCAAGGCCAGTCGGTCGGCCCCTTCCCGCGTACCTTTCAGCTGCTCAGCTCGGGCTTCATCCCCGACGCGTTCGAAGGGGAGACGCTGCGCATCACGTCGCTCGCGATCGGCATCGCACTGGCGCTGGCGATGGTCGCGGCCAAGCTGCGCGAACGCTCGCTCAGGCTGCGCCACGGCATCGAGAACGAGCCGTACCCGTTCTTCGCGGTGAGGAACCTCGCGTTCGTGGCCCTGATCGTCGGCCTGAGCTATCAGCTCGCCACCTACCGCGGCCTGCCGAACGTGCTCGTCATCATGGTCGTGCTGATCCTGGTCTACGACTTCGTGACCCGTCGCACCACCATCGGCCGGCGCGTCTACGCCATGGGCGGCAACGAGAAGGCGGCGCGCCTCTCGGGCGTGAAGACGCAGTGGCTCTCGTTCTTCACCTTCGTCAACATGGGCATGCTGGCGGCGGTGGCCGGGCTGGTCTTCGCGGCGCGACTCAACACCGCCACGCCCAAGGCCGGCACCGGCTTCGAGCTCGACGTCATCGCCGCCTGCTTCATCGGCGGCGCATCGGCCTCGGGCGGCGTCGGCATGGTGCTCGGCGCGGTCATCGGCGCGCTGGTGATGGGCGTGATGAACAACGGCATGTCCATCCTCGGCATCGGCATCGACTACCAGCAGGTCATCAAGGGGCTGGTGCTGCTGACGGCCGTGTTCGTCGACGTCTACAACAAGAACAAGTAGCGGACCTGGCAGCGAGCCCGCGTGCAGATCTGGGCCCGGCCCTCTTATCGGCTCACCTGCGGCTGCAGCCGCGCCTCCAGCCATTGGCTGTAGCGCGACATCGCGAAGCTGCCGAAGAAGTAGACCAAACCGATGAAGAGATAGCCCTCGATGAAGAAGTCGCGCCAGCGCGGGTCGCCGAGCGCGAGGCGCAGCGACCCGGTCAGGTCGTACATCGAGACCACCGTCACTAGCGACGTGTCCATGAAGGTCGAGAGCAGGTTGTTGACGAAGGCCGGGATCACGGCGACGAGCGCCTGCGGCAGGACAATGGCGCGCTGCAGCTGCCAATAGCGCAGCCCCAGCGAGGTGCCCGCTTCGATCTGGCCGCGCGGCAGCGTCTGCAGCCCGCCGCGAACCGTCTCGGCCATGTAGGCCGCCTGGAAGAAGACCAGGCCGATCGTGACGCGCCAGAACGGATCGATGCGCCACCCCGGCGGCAGCACCAGCGGCAAGACGAAGGTCGCCACGAAGAGCACGGTCAGGAGAGGCACGCCGCGCACCAGTTCGACGTAGGCCACGGCGGCCGAGCGCAGCAGCGGTAGCTTCGAACGTCGGGCCAACGCCAGCAGCACGCCCAAGGGCGTCGACACGCCCATCGCCAGCAAGGTGAGGATGACCGTCAACGGCAGGCCGCCCCAGCGCTCGGTGCCGACCGTGTCGAGCCCGAACGCGCCACCGAACATGAGCAGGAAGAAGGCGTTGAGGGTCGCGACCCAGCCCACGGTCAGCCAGCGCGCACCGCGCCGCGACCAGCCTGCGGGCAGCGCTGAAGCGACGAGCATGGCGATGACCGCGCCCGTCGCCAGCGCCGGCCGCCACTGGTCTTCGTAAGGGTAGCGGCCGAACAGGATCAGTCGCCACTTCTCGGCCACGAAGCCCCAGCACGCACCGGCTCCTGGCTGCTTGCAGGCGGCGTAGTCCGGTCGCGTCACCGCGCGCAGCACGCCCCAGTCGAACGACCGCCAGGCGAGCCACGACAACACCGCCAGCACGGCGACAGTGACGAGCGCCGCCCCGGGGCTGTAGAAGTAGCGCAGGCGCGCCCGATCGAGCAAGCCGGGCGCGGGAGGAACCAAAGCACTCATGCGATCAGCGCGGCGCGCGCGGCTTGCTCGATCGGGCGCGCCTGCGCTACTTCTACAGCCCCGGGGCGGCGCTCGTCACTGTCGCCGTGCTGGCGGTGTTGTCGTGGCTCGCCTGGCGGTC
>JANXWR010000022.1 GCA_025351025.1 Burkholderiales bacterium
GGGCACCAGGCCGGCCATGAGATGCAGCCGCGGGCAGCCGAGCGCGGCGGCGTAGTCGAGGGCGCGATCGAAGCCGCTGCGGAACTCGGCCTCGCGTCCCGGCAGGCAACCGATGCCGCGCTCGCCGCGGCTGAAATCGCCGGGCGGTGCGTTGAAGAGGACCTGCTGCAGTCGATGCTGCGCGAGCAGCGTGGCGAACGTGGCCGCCGGCCATTCATAGGGAAAGAGGAACTCGACCGCCTTGAACCCGTCCGCCGCCGCTGCGGCGAAGCGCTCGAGGAACGGATACTCGGTGTACATCATGCTCAGGTTGGCGGCAAAGCGCGGCATGGCTTCCTCTCTCTCGCGCTCACCAGCGCGCGCCGGAATGTCGGCGCAGTTCGTCGAGCTGGGCCGTCGACAAGGCAGCGGGCCTCGGGTCCATGCTCACCCAGAGGCGGGCCGTTTCCTCGAGCTCCTCCAGCACGGCCATCGCGGCCGCCGGCGTCTCGTGCCAGACGTTCGGTCCCAACCGCGACAGCATGACGGCGCGGATCGGTGCGCCGCGCCGGCGCCCGGCTTCGATGGCCTCGGCGACGAGCACGGCCACCGCCGGGTCACCGGGACGATGGTAGGCAACGAGCGGTACGTGGCCGATCTTCATGACGAAATAGGGCGTAATCGGTGGCAGCAGATCGTCGCGCGCCTCGTCGGCCGGAATGGCGAGGCTGGCGCGCACCAGGTGCGTGGAATGGGTGTGGATGATGCAGCGGGCGGCCGACTCCGCCGCGTAGATGCCGAGGTGCAGGGCGAGCGTCTTGCTCGGTCGCGCATCGGCAGCGAGCGCGGCGCCGGCGAGGTCGACCTTGACCAGCCCCGCCAGCTCGAGATCGCCGAGGCAGGCGTCCGCCGCCGTGATCAGAAAGCCGTCGTCGAGTCGCGCGCTGAGGTTGCCGGTCGTGCCGTGCACGTAGCCGCGCGTGTGCAGCGACCGGCCGACACGGCACAGCTCGGCGCGCATCTCGGCTTCGTTCATGTCGCGACCCTGAAGGTGCGGTTGAAGAAGTCGACGCCGCCGAAGTTGCCGGACTTCAACGCCAGGTGCATGCCGTCGCCCGCGTTGCTGATCTGGGCATGGCACCACGGCACGCCGGGGTCGATCTGCGTGCCGATGCGCAAACGCCGGATGCCGAGCGCCTGCACGCAGGCGCCCGAGGTCTCGCCGCCGGCAACGACGAGCCGGCGCGCACCGTGCGCGACCAGCACTACGGCGATGCGGCCGAGCAAGGCCTCGAGGCGGGCGCCGGTTTCATGCGCACCGGCGCCAGCCTGTGCCGCGGCAACGGCGGTCGGCGGCGCCGTGCTGTAGACGAGTACCGGCCGTTCCGGCGCCGCCGACCATTCCGACGCGGCCCAGTGCGCGACGGCGTCGACGAGCTTGCCGTCCTGCGCCTCGGCAAGCTCCGTCGGATCGATGCGATGCGCCGCGCCGCCGGCCTTGCGAAAGTGCTCGACCTGAGCGTTCGTCGCTTCCGAGCAGCTGCCGGAGACGATCGCGCAAAAGCCTCGCACCGCCGGCAGCGATGCCGCCCGGTCCGAAGGCGCGATGCCGAAGTTGGCAGGCAGGCCGATCGCCAGTCCCGAGCCGGCGCAGACGAGCGGCAGATCCTTCACCGCCGCGCCCAGGCGCAGCAGGTCGGCGTTGTCGACCGCATCGGCGATAGCGATGGCGATGCCTTCGGCCTGCAGGTCTGCGAAGCGCTTGCCGATGGCCTCGGCCGAGGCGCCGGTGGCGCGATGCTCGACCAAGCCGACACGCCGCGGCGAGGCGCCGGCCGGCGCCGTCGTCGCCAGTTGCGCCTGCAGCACGCGCACGAGGTTGGCGTCGGTCATCGGCGTCAGCGGATGGTGGCGCATGCCGCTCTCGGAGACCAGCACGTCGCCGACGAAGAGATGGCCTTTGAACACGGTGCGGCCGTTGTCGGGAAAGGCCGGCGTGGCGATCGTGAAGCGGCAGCCGAGCTCGTCCATCAGCGCCTCGAGCACCGGGCCGATGTTGCCGCGTGGCGTCGAGTCGAAGGTCGAGCAGACCTTGAAGTAGATCTGCGCCGCGCCGCTGGACTTCAGGTACCGGCACGCCGCCAGCGACTGCGCGACGGCGACTTCGGGCGGCGTGGTGCGCGACTTGAGCGCGACGACGATCGCGTCGGCATCGATCGGCGCCGCGTCGCTGGGCACGCCGATCGCCTGCACGACGCGCATGCCTGCGCGCACGAGGTTGTTGGCGAGATCGGTCGCGCCGGTGAAGTCGTCGGCGATGCAGCCGAGCTGGATCGTCATTTGCTTCCCGTCGGCAATCTGATGCCTGGAAAGATCTTGATCACCGCCGAATCGTCTTCCTTCGCGAAGCCCGCGGTGGACGCCTGCATGAACATCTGGTGCGCGGTGCTGGCGAGCGGCAGTGGAAACTTGCTGGCGCGCGCCGTGTCGAGCACGAGGCCGAGATCCTTGACGAAGATGTCGACCGCCGAGAGCGGCGTGTAGTCGCCAGCGAGCACGTGGGCCATGCGGTTCTCGAACATCCAGCTGTTGCCGGCGCTGTGCGTGATGACCTCGTAGAGCGCGGCGGCGTCGACGCCTTCGCGCAGGCCGAGCGCCATCGCCTCGGCGGCGGCGGCGATGTGCACGCCGGCAAGCAACTGGTTGATGATCTTCACCTTGCTGCCGTTGCCGGCGTTGTTGCCCAGCCGGTAGACCTTGGCCGCCATGGCATGGAGAAAGGCCTCAGCCTTGGCCCAGGCTTCGTCCCTGGCGGCGCCCATGACCGTCATCTCGCCAGACGCAGCCTTGGCCGCACCCCCCGAGATCGGCGCATCGACGTAGAGCAGGCCCACCGCTTCGACGCGACGCTCGAAGGCGATTGAGACGTTCGGATCGACGGTCGAGCACATGACGAAGACGCTGCCCGGGCGCATCG
>JANXWR010000031.1 GCA_025351025.1 Burkholderiales bacterium
GGTCTTTATCAGGAAGTGATCATCGACCACAGCAAGCAGCCGCGCAACTTCCGCAAGTTCGAGGACGCGACGGGAACGGCCGAGGGCTTCAATCCGCTGTGCGGTGATCACCTTACGGTCTACGTGAAGCTCGCGGGCGGAGTCATCGAGGACATCGCCTTCCAGGGAGACGGCTGCGCCATCTCGAAGGCCTCGGCTTCGCTCATGACTACAGCTCTCAAGGGCAAGAAGGAGGCAGAGGCGCTGGCGCTCTTCGGCCACGTTCACACCCTGTTGACCGTTGGACCGAACGGCGAGGTGAAGCCCGAGGACGTAGGCAAGCTCGCGGTACTGTCCGGCGTCTGGGAATTTCCGGCGCGTGTCAAGTGCGCCACCCTCGCCTGGCACACGCTGCGAAGCGCCCTTGAAGGCAAGGACGCGGGTTCTAACGGAGTAGGCAGCCATGAGTCTTGAACTGCACACACCGATCGACCTCACGCGGGACTGCGAGGCAACGCTCATCCCGGGCGGGCAGAAGATGCCGCTTTCGCAAGGTGACAGCGTCGTGCTGACGCAGGCACTGGGCGGCAGCTTCACTATCAGGACCGAGGGCGGCTATCTCGCGCGGATAGCCGCCCAGGATGCCGACGCGCTGGGCCTCGAGGGCGAACAAGCCAACGAAGAGCCGGTGGAAGCGGGGCCCTTCGAGTTGCAGCAAGTGATCGAGACGCTCAAGACGGTTTTTGACCCGGAGATTCCGGTCAACGTCGTGGACCTGGGCCTCATCTACGTGTGCGAGGCGCACCCGCTCGCCGCCGGCGGCCATCGGGTCGAGATCAAGATGTCCATGACAGCGCCGGGCTGCGGCATGGGCGATGTGCTGAAAGAGGACGCATGCACGAAGGTGCGGGCGGTTCCGGGCGTTACCGAGGTCGACTGCGAGATCGTCTGGGATCCGCCCTGGGACGCAAGCCGGATGTCCGAGGCTGCCCAATTACAGCTCGGGATGTTGTGAGAGGCAAGCGATGGCTCTGGGCATGAAAACGACCACTTGTTTGATCGCTGAGAGCAGCGTGCACACCAATTGATGGCGCAGGGGAAGGTGTTGCAGACTTGGTTCTTATGTTCGAAGACCTGTTCTTGAGAAACATAGAATGGCGTTCGAACGATTTGAGCTTCGGGTTAAGGGCGAAGATATCCTGATTGGCCGCGAAGCGGTCGATGGCTAACACGAGAGGAACACACCCTATCGTGGGTACGCCTTGGACGAGAGAAACAACGTCTCGGGCGATGCTGCCGCGGCTGGAAATGAAATCGATCGAGAAAGTGCAGATGGAAAACAATTCCGAGGCCAAGGCGGGCTCCCTCACAGGGACTTTCGTGAAGCGGCCCTACCCCGCGCTCCTAGAGCTACTTCAAGCCGAAGCGGAAGTCGGACTCAAGCCGGCACGCAAGCCGGAGTGGTTGCGGGCAAAGGCTGCGGGTGGGCCGAACTATCTCCGCCTCAAGGCGCTGGTTAAGCAGCACGCTCTCCACACGGTGTGCGAGGAGGCGCATTGCCCCAACATCGGGGAGTGTTGGGGAGCGGGCACCCTGACCTTTATGATTCTGGGGGACATCTGCACCCGCAACTGCGGCTTCTGCGCCGTCACCTTCGGCAGGCCGCCGACCTTTGACCCTCATGAGCCCGAGCGGGTGGCAAAAGCGGTCGGCGCACTCGGGCTGGCGCATGTCGTGATAACCTCGGTGGCGAGGGACGATCTGCCCGATGGCGGTGCGGCTATCTTCGCCCAGACCATCGGCAAGATCCGGGAGCGTGATCCCAAGGTCGGCATTGAAGTCTTGATTCCGGACTTTCTCGGCTCGCGGCAGGCATTGGCCACTGTAATCAAGGCCAGGCCCGATATCTTGAACCACAACATCGAAACGGTCGCCAGGTTGCAAAAGCAGGTCCGGCCTTCCGCCCGTTACCAGCGCTCCCTCGAGGTCCTGCGGACGGCCAAGGAAACTGCCGACGGAATCCTCATCAAGTCAGGAATCATGCTGGGTCTCGGCGAATCTTGGGAAGAGATCATCCAGACCATGGCTGACCTGCGTGGAATCGATTGTGACATCCTGACCATAGGTCAAGACTTACGGCCTTCGACACAGCATCTTCCGCTAGTGAAGTACTACGCGCCCAGTGAGTTCGCCGAGTTGAAGCGGATCGGGGCAGAGATGGGCTTCCACCATGTCGAGTCCGGCACCCTGGTGCGGAGTTCCTACCATGCCGAGCGCCAGGTGCCGACTCGCACGACTGATGAACCACGAGGCAATGTCAAAGATGTTTAGCCATGCAGACCACTGACCCGGACCACCGCCAACGCCACGCGCCGGGCGCGTCGCCCCAGCCAGCCGCCGGCAGCGAGAAGTTGCCGGGGATCCGGCATATCGTCGCCGTCGGCAGCGGCAAGGGCGGCGTCGGGAAATCCACGGTGAGCGTCAATCTGGCGCTCGCGTTGCAGCAGCTCGGGGCCCGCGTCGGCATCGTCGATGCCGACATCCTTGGCCCCAGCATCCCCGGCATGCTGGGCATACCGACCGGTGAGC
>JANXWR010000139.1 GCA_025351025.1 Burkholderiales bacterium
AACACGGTCGTCGCGGGTCGAGGTCGTGAACAGAACCGGTGGATATTTCACCCCGGGCTTGACGTTCTGGTACGGGCTGTAGCGCGAGATGAAGGCCCACTCGGCGGGCGCGTCCGGGTCGCCGTACTCGCCCATCCATGAAGCGCCGGCGAGCAACTTGTTGTAGCGCTTCATGTCGAGCAGCGGCGCCTGACAGACGACGGCGTTGAACAGATCGGGCCGCTGCAGCATGACCGCGCCGACCAGCAGGCCGCCGTTGCTGCCGCCTTCGATGCCGAGATGCTTAGCGCTCGTGAACTTGCGCGCGATCAGGTTCTCGGCGACGGCGATGAAGTCGTCGTAGCTCTTCTGCTTGCCCGCCTTGATCGCGGCCTGGTGCCAGGCCGGGCCGAACTCGCCGCCGCCGCGGATGTTGGCGAGCACGAAGATGCCGCCCTTGCCGTACCACTCGGCCCCATAGGCGCCGGAATAGAACGGCAGCATGGGCTGCTCGAAGCCGCCGTAGCCGTAGAGCATCGTCGGCGTGCGGCCTTCGCCGGGGTGGGCGCCGCTCAAGCCCTTCGGCCAGACGACGAAGTAGGGCACGCGGGTGCCGTCCTTCGAGGCCGCGAAGAACTGCTCGACACGCATGCCCGATGCGTCGAAGAGCGCGGGCCGCGACTTCACGGTCTCGCGCGCGTCGCTGCCGGTCGCGGCCAGGGCCATCGAATCGGCGGTCAGGAAGTCGACGTACGTGAGCCAGTAGCGCTCGGCGAGCGAGCCGTCGGAGCGGGCCGGCACCGCGGCTCTGCCCTTTTCGGCAGGGACGCCGTCGAGCTCCGGGTCGTACAGCGGCGTCACGCCGATCGTGCCGGGGAAGGGCGCCTTCACCTCGCGTCGCGTGAAGCCGCCGCCCGACTTCTTCCACTCCTCGAGACGGCTGGCCACGTTGTCGAGGACGTCGAGCACAAGCGCGTCGCGGGTCTGCCGCCAGGAGACGAGAGAGCGCGTCGGCGTCGGCGCGAACAGCACCCTCATGTCGCGCTTGCCGGCGAGATAGGCATCGGCATCGGTGGCGAGCAGGCTGCCGGCGGCATAGGTCGAGGCGCCGCTCTTCCAGTCGCTGCGCAGCTCGATCAGCATCGCGTCGCGCATGAAGGCGAAACGCGCGTCGTCGGGGACGTCGACGGCAACCAGCTTGCCGTCCTTGAGCAGGAACCGCTTGCTGTTCCAGAAGTCGACGGAGCGGTTGAAGACTGTCCGCTCGTAGCCGGGCGTGCGGTCCACCGAGACGCCGATGCCCACGTCGCGTGTCGTCGCTTCGAACACCGTCGTCGCCTCGGCGAGAGGCGTGCCGCGGCGCCAGCGCTTGACGATGCGCGGATAGCCGGACTCGGTCATCGAGCCGGGACCGAAGTCGGTGGCGACGTAGACCGTGTCGGCGTCGATCCAGTCGAGCTCGGACTTCGCCTCGGGCAGGATGAAGGCAGCGTCGCCCTCGACGAAGCGCTTGCTGACGGTGTCGAATTCGCGCACCACCGTCGCGTCGGCGCCGCCGCGCGCCAGCGACACCAGGCAGCGCCGGTTCTCGGGGCCGAGGCACTGCATGCCCTGCCAGGTCCAGTTCTCTTTTTCAGCGACGCCGAGCGCGTCGAGGTCGAGCACCGTCTCCCACGGCACGACCGCCTTGCGATAGTCGGCGAGGGTGGCGCGGCGGACCAGGCCGCGCTTGTTCGCCTCGTCCTGCCAGACGTTGTAGAAAAAGTCACCGTGCCGCGTTACGTACGGGATGCGGTCGCGCGAGTTGTAGATCGAAAGCAGCTTGGTGTAGGTGGCGGCGTAGTCGGGGCGCGTCTCGAGCGCGCCTGCCGTCTCGGCGTTGCGGGCACGGGCCCAGTCGAGCGCGCGCGTGCCGCCGACGTCCTCGAGCCAGAGATAGGGATCGTCGGTCGTCATGGTGTCGGCAGCGAAAGCGGGAGGCGAGGCGAAGGTCGACGCGGCAGCAGCGACGATGGAGAGGACGAGCGCCCGAAACAAGCCGCGGCGCAAGGTAAAGAATGGGAAAACGTTCATGCGGAAGTGTCTGGCTCGGGGAAGGGGCGGCGTGACGGACGACACCGCGTGAAGGACGGGGCGGACCTGCCAGCCCGGCCTCGACCGATGCCGAGACCCGCCGATTTTGCCGATATTCCGGGAGTCGCCTGTCCGAACGGAGAGCAACCATGTTGACCGGAAAAATCACGGCGGCAGCCCTGCTCGCCGCCGCATCCGCCGGCTTCTCGTCTTCTCGGCCGATGCGCTCGCCGTACCCGTCGGCATCGACGTTCGCGTAGGCCCGCCGCCGCCGCGCGTCGAGGTCGTGCCCGCGTCGCGTGCCGGCTACCTCTGGACGCCGGGCTACTGGGGCTGGCGCGGCAACCGCCACTACTGGGTGAACGGCGCCTGGGTGCGCGAGCGTCGCGGTTATGTGTACTCGCATCTGGGCTGGGTCCAGGAGGGCGATCACTGGCGCTTCAACCGCGGCGCCTGGGCCCGTGGCGGTGGCGACCGCGATCGCGACGGCGTTCCGAACCGCTTCGATCGCCACCCGGACAACCCGAACCGCCGCTGATCCCGAGCCGCGCTCGCGCGGCCCCGTTCAGAAGCCGGACCCGGGCATCGCGAGATAGGCCGCTTCCTCGGCCGTCGACTGACGGCCGAGCGCGGCGTTGCGCCCCGGGAAACGGCCGAAGCGCTCGATCACCTCTCGATGCTTGCGCGCGTAGTCGAGCATGTGCGCGATCTCGGGGGCGACGCTTTGCAGGCGCGTGAAGAGGCGCACCGCCTCATCCTGCATGGCCATGCCTTCGGCATGCTCGAACGGCATGTAGGCAAAGGCGCGCATGAACGGCGGCAACGCCTCGTCGAGGCGCGCGCCCACCATGGCGCTGGCGCCGGCAAGGGCCTGGGCATCGCCGGCAAAGGCCCGCCTGTCGCCGCGAAAGGCGTTGCGCGTGAACTGGTCCAGCAACAGGATGCGCGCGAGCGCGCCGTGAGCGCTCGCGGCCCAGACATCGAGCTCGCCGCGCAAGGCCTGCTCGATGGCCGGGCCGAAACGCGTCGTGATCTCGGCATCGAAGGCCGCATCCTTCTTGAACCAGACCTTTCGTTGCGAGCCGAATTCGGCGCTGCCTTCCGCGCCGAACCAGAAATCGAGAACGGCCGCCGGATCGTCCGCGCTTGCGGACGGTGCGCTCATGGCGCTCCCAATCTTTCGGGCGTGATCTGCACCGAGCGCTCGCCGTCGGAGACCCAGACGACGCCGTCCTGGCGGTTGACCTGCAGCTGCATGCCGCGCGCGGCCAGGCCGGCAAGCTCGCGGCTCTGCTCGGGCGGAATGCGCCAGGCTTCGACGTTGCCGGCGCGTGCAATGCGGATGCCGAGGCCCGCCCACCATGCCGTCGCCGAGGTGCCGAAGGCGAACACGCTGACGCGGTCGGCGCGGCCACTCGCCTTGGCGAGGCGGCGCTCCTCGGGCTGGCCGACCTCGATCCACTGCACGATGCGGCCGGTCAGATCCTTCTGCCACAGCTCGGGCTCGTCCGGTTCCCACATGCCCTTGGCGAGCTCGAGCCCGCCGTCGCGCGAGTCGGCGGGTACGCACAGGGCGAAGGCGAGCAGGCGGATCATCATCCGCTCGTCAGTCTCCGACGGATGACGCGCGATCGTCAGCGCGTGGTCCGCGTAGAGGCCGCGATCGATGTCGGCGATCTGCATCGCTGCCTTGAATACTGTTGCCTTCTGGGCCATCGCGGGACTGTAGGCCCTGTCGGCGCGAACCGGGCACGGTCGCGCGACAATCGGGCCAGGCTTCGAAAGATAGCGACATGAGCATGAAGAAGTCAGACCTCGACAAGCACCTGGCCAGGAAGATCGGCGGGCGCATGAAGGCGGCGGGCGTTCCCGATCGCTTCGCGCAGGGCGCGGCGGAGTCGGTCGACCGGCGCGAGCAGCGCCGTCTCGATGCGGCCGCCGGCCTCGTGCCCTTCGCCTGCAAGCTGCCGGCCGATCTGGCGGCGACGCTGCGCGAGCGCGCCGCGGCGCACGAGGGCGGCATCAACGGCCTGGTCGCCGAGCTCCTGAAGCGGGCCCTCGGCTGACGGCGAACCGTTGCCCGCGCGCCCCTTGATCGCATGACGCGACACGACTTCGATCTCTTCATCATCGGCGCCGGCAGCGGCGGCGTTCGCGCGGCGCGCCTGGCCGGGCAGCGCGGCCTGCGCGTCGCAGTGGCCGAAGACGCTGCCCTCGGCGGCACCTGCGTCAACGTCGGCTGCATCCCGAAGAAGCTCTACAGCTTCGCCGCCCACTACGCCGAGAGCTTCGAGGAAGCGCACGGCTTCGGCTGGACGCTCGACGCGCCGAGCTTCGACTGGGCCACGCTCAAGGCCAATCGTGCCGCCGAGATCGCGCGTCTGAACCGCATCTACGGCGAGCTCATGACCAGCGTCGGCGTGACGCTGCTGCGCGCCCGAGCCCGCTTGGTCGGCGCGCACGCAGTCGAGGTGGACGGTGTCGTGCACAGCGCCGAGCGCCTCGTCGTCGCCACCGGCGGCTGGCCGGTGCCGGCCGATGTGCCGGGCGGCGAGCTGGCGATCAGCTCGAACGAGATCTTCGACCTGGCCGAGTTTCCGAAGCGCCTGGTCGTGATCGGCGGCGGCTACATCGCCTGCGAGTTCGCGTCGATCTTCAACGGCCTCGGCGCCGAGGTGACGCAGCTCTATCGCGGCGAGCAGATCCTGCGCGGCTTCGACGACGATGTCCGCGACTTTGTCGCCGCCGAGATGAAGAAGAAGGGCGTCGACATCCGTGTCGGGACGAACATGCTCGGCCTCGTCAGGACCAGCGGCGGCGGCATCCGTGTCGCCCTGTCCGGCGGCGGCGAACTCGTCGCCGACGCGGTGCTTTGCGCCACCGGCCGCGCACCGAACACCGCCGGCCTCGGCCTCGAAGCCCAGGGCGTGGCGCTTGCGCCGAACGGCGCCGTCGTCGTCGACGAGCACTACCGCAGCAACGTGACGAGCATCCATGCGGTGGGCGATGTCATCGATCGGGTTCAGCTGACGCCGGTGGCGCTGGCCGAGGCGATGGCGCTGATCGACCACCTGTACGGCGACGGCGCTCGCTGCGTCGACTACACGCACATCCCGACGGCGGTGTTCACGCACCCCAACATCGGCACGATCGGCTTTTCGGAGCGCGACGCGCGCGCCCGCTTCGAGAAGATCCGAGTCTTTCGCACCGACTTCAAGCCGCTGCGCCATACCTTGTCGGGCAGCTCCGAACGTACCCTGATGAAGCTTGTCGTTGACGCCGCCAACGACCGCGTCGTCGGCCTGCACATGGTCGGCGCCGATGCCGGCGAGACGATCCAGGGCTTCGCCGTGGCGATGAAGGCCGGCGCCACGAAAGCGGTCTTCGACGCGACGCTCGGCATTCACCCGACCGCCGCCGAGGAGTTCGTGACGATGCGAACGCCGATGGTGGCATCATGACCGGCTTTGCCACCGGTAACCTCCTCGTCATGGCCGCAGCACCGATCACCCGTCACCGCTTTTCGCGCTTCCTGATTGCCTGCCTGCTTGCGATGCCAGCCGCGTACGCCGCTGACAAAGCGAGCAAGGCCGCAAGCGGACCGGCTTCGCGCACAGGGCTGCTGACACCGGCCGAGCTGCGCGACTGCAAGGCGCAAGAGGCTCGCGTGCTCACCCTGACCGACGAAGCGAAAACGGAGAAGGCGGGCATCGAAGGAGAGAAGGCCGAAATCGGGCGCCTCGGCACCAGCCTCGCCGAGGAGGTCGCCACGCTCGACAAGACCAGCGCGGAAGCGGTCGACGCCTACAACGCCAAGGTCGAAGCGCGAGACAAGCGCATCGACGCCTATCAGTCCCGAGTGGCGGCTTTCAATCTCAAGGCCGAGGCCGCCAACACGTCGAGAGACGACTACGCGAAGGCATGCGACCAGCGCCGCTACGACGAACGCGACCTGAACGACATCAAGCGCAAGAAATGACCGAGGCCACGATGACCGACGACAACCCGCTGCTGCAACCCTGGACCGGCGAATACGGGCTGCCGCCGTTCGCCGCCGCCCAGGCCGAGCACTTCGCGCCGGCGTTCCGGCAGGCGATGCAGTCGCACCTCGGGGAGATCGACGCGATCGCGCAATCGGCGGAAGCACCGAGCTTTGCCAACACGATCGCGTCGCTCGATCGCGCCGGTCGCCTCTTCGATCGCGTCGGCGGCCTCTTCCACAACCTGACGTCGAGCGAAACCTCGCCCGCGCTGCAGGCCGTCGAGCGGGAGATGGCGCCGCTCCTGGCCGCGCACGACAGCCGCGTCTACATGCACCGGGCCCTCTTCGCGCGCGTCGACGCCTTGCACGACAAGCGCCGCAAGCTCGGCCTTTCCGACGAGCAGCTGCGCGTGCTCGAGCGCTATCACACCGACTTCGAGCGCGCCGGGGCGCGCATGGATGCCGCCGCGCAGCTGCGCTATGCCGAAGTCATGCAGCGCCTTGCCGACCTGACGACGCGCTTCGGGCAGAACGTGCTTGCCGACGAGTCGGGCTTCCAGCTCGTGCTGAGAAGCGAGGCCGATCTCGCCGGCCTGCCCGACTTCGCGCGCGCCTCGGCGCGCCAGGCCGCGCTGGAGCGCGGCGTTTCCGGCGGCGCGGTGATCACGCTGTCACGCTCGCACATCGTGCCCTTTCTCACCTTCTCCGAGCGGCGCGACCTGCGCGAGCAGGCCTGGCGCGCCTGGACCTCGCGTGGCGAGCACGACGGCAGGAGCGACAACCGCCGCGTCGCCGCCGAGATCCTGGCGCTCCGCCTCGAGCAGGCGCGGCTGCACGGCTATGCCTCTTACGCCGACTACGCGCTCGCCGACACCATGGCCGGCTCGCAGGAGGCGGTGACCTCGCTGCTCATGCAGGTCTGGAAGCCGGCGCGGGCGCGCGCCGTCGCCGAGCGCGAGGCGCTCGAAGCGCTCGCCCTTTCGCGCGGCGAGGCGGCGACGATCGAGCCCTGGGACTGGCGCTTCTACGCCGAGAAAGTGCGCCAGATCCGCTACGACCTCGACGAGTCGGCGATCAAGCCCTACTTTCCGCTCGAGCGCATCACCGAGGCAGCCTTCGACTGCGCGAGCCGCCTGTTCGGCCTCGCCTTCGTGCCTCGGCCGGAGATCGTGGTCTATCACCCGGACGTCAAGGTGTACGAGGTGCGCGGCGCCGGTGGCGCGCCGATCGGCCTGTTCCTGCACGACAACTTCGCCCGCCCGACCAAGCGCAGCGGCGCCTGGATGAGCGCCTACCGCATGCAGTCGAAGAACGGCGGCATCCGCGGCGACGCTTCGGTGCTGCCGATCATCGTCAACAACAACAACTTTGCCAAGGGCGCGCCCGGCGAGCCGACGCTGCTCAGCTTCGACGACGCGAGGACGCTCTTCCACGAATTCGGCCACGGCCTGCACGGCCTGCTTTCCAACGTCACCTACGAGCGCCTCTCGGGCACCAACGTGCTGCGCGACTTCGTCGAGCTGCCCTCGCAGCTGTTCGAGCACTGGCTCGAGGAGCCCGAGGTGCTGAAGCGCCATGCCCGCCACTACCTGAGCGGCGAGCCGATCCCCGACGCACTGATCGAAAAGCTGCACGCGGCGCGCCACTTCAACCAGGGCTACGAGACGGTGCGCTACACCGCCTCGGCGCTGGTCGACATGGCGGCCCATGCGCGTCCCGACGTCGCCGTCGCCGACGTCGTCGACTTCGAGCGCGCCGAGCTCGAACGCATCGGCCTGCCGGCGGGCGTCGGCCTGAACCACCGCCTGACGCATTTCCAGCACCTCTTCTCGGGCTCGGGCTACGCTGCCGGCTACTACGTCTACCTGTGGGCCGAGGTGCTCGATGCCGATGGCTTCGAGGCCTTCGTCGAGGCCGGCAACCCGTTCGATGCCGCCGTCGCCAAGCGGCTGGCGCGCTTCATCTATTCGGCCGGCAACTCGATCGAGCCGGGCGCCGCCTACCGCGCCTTCCGGGGCCGCGCCGCGACGCCGCAGCCGATGCTGAAGCAGCGTGGCCTGGTCGAGGAAACGGCCGCCTAGGACGTCGACGCGGTGGCCGCGTGAGCGGCCGGAAAGCGCTTCTTCAAAGCACTGAGGAAGGCGGGAAAGTCGATCGGCTTGGTCCAGTAGTCGGCAAAGCCGGCGGCCAGGCCGCGCTCGATGTCTTCGGGCATCGCGTTGGCCGAGAGGGCAATGCAGGGGATCGCCCGCGTGCTCGGCTCGGCGCGCAGCCGGCGCAGCACCTCGAAGCCGTCGAAGTCCGGCAGTTGCAGGTCGATGAGAACGAGGTCGGGCTGCATCGCCCGGGCGCGCGCGACGCCGGCCGCGCCGGTCGGCTCCGAGGCAATGGCCAGGCCGGCGACGCTTTTCACCAGCTCTTCGACGAGCATCACGTTGACCTGGTTGTCTTCGATGTAGAGGATGCTGCCGGCGCGCTCGTGACGAGGCTCGCTCCAGGGCGCCTGCGCCGAGTCGGGCGCGGCGGGCGCCGCGGCGGCATGCGGCGCGCCGCTCGCCAGCGGCAGCGTCACGTCGAAGACGGTGCCTTCGCCCGGCGTGCTCGCCACGGCGACGCTGCCGCCCATGCCCTTGACCAGCGCCTTGACGATGGTCAGGCCGATGCCGGTGCCTTCGATGCCTTCGCTTTCGGCGCCGAAGCGGTTGAAGGGCTCGAACAGGCTGGCCAGCTGCGTCGGCGTCAGGCCGCGCCCGGTGTCGCGCACGCGCAGCACGACGTTGGCGCCGGTGTGACGCGTCTGCACGAAGACGCGTCCGCCGCGGCGGTTGTACTTGATGGCGTTCGATAGCAGGTTGATGAGCACCTGACGCAGGCGCGTCGGGTCGGCGCGGACTGCGCCTTCGGCGATGCCGACCTCGACTGCCACGCCGTGCTGCGCGGCCAGCGATTCGACCAGCGGCACCGCCTCGCGCAGCAGCGCGCCCAGGTCGACGGCGTGCAGGTGGAGGCGCAGCTCGCCGGACTCGAGCCCGGACAGGTCGAGCACGTC
>JANXWR010000166.1 GCA_025351025.1 Burkholderiales bacterium
TGCCGAGCAGGTAGAAGAGCGACAGGCCCCAGGCGATGGTGGCGAGCGGCAGGTAGTGGCCCGACATCCGCAGGGTGATCCAGGCCAGCACCAGCGCCGCGACGCCGGTGATCGCGAGGCCGAGCCAGACCGTGAGCCACGGCGAGACGCCGTAGGTGAGCGTGAGATAGGCCGCCGTGTACGCGCCCATGCCCACGAACGCCGCCTGCCCGAACGAGGTGAGCCCGGCGATGCCGGTGAGCAGCACGAGGCCGATCACGACCAGCGTGTAGAGGCCGATGTAGTTGGCCTGCGTGATCCAGAACTCGGGCACCGGCGCGAGCGGAAGCGCGGCGAGCAGCAGCACGAAGACGGCAAGGGCGATGCGGCGGAACAGCATCACTCCTCCTCGTCGCCGTGGCCGTGCTGGAACGACCGCCACAAGAGCACAGGAATGATCAGCGTGAACACGATCACTTCCTTGAACGCACTCGCGTAGAACGAGCTGAAGCTCTCGAGAGTGCCGACGAGGAGTGCGCCGAGTGCAGCCGCCGGGTAGCTGGCGAGGCCGCCGAAGATGGCGGCGACGAAGCCCTTGAGGCCGATCAGGAAGCCGGAGTCGTAGAAGATCGTCGTCGTCGGCCCGATGAGGAGGCCGGAGAGCGCGCCCATGAACGCCGCGAGGCCGAAGCTCAGCTGGCCGGCGCTCGACGTCGAGATGCCCATGAGGCGGGCGCCCAGCCGGTTCACCGCCGTCGCCCGCAGCGCCTTGCCGCGCAGGGTGCGCTCGAAGAAGACGTAGAGGCCGACGATGAGCGCGAGGGCGGCCGCGAAGATGATCACCGTCTGCCCCGACAGCATCAGCGGCCCGGCGGCGAAGCGCGCGTCCCAGAACGGCGGGTTGCGAAAGCCCTCGGCGCCGAAGAAGACGAGGCCGAGCCCGGTGAGCGCGAAGTGCACGCCGACCGAGACGATCAGCAGCACCAGCACGCTGGCGTCAGCGAGGCGCTGATAGGCGAGGCGGTAGACCAGCGGCCCGAGCAGCGTGACGATCGCGAGCGCCAGCGCGCTCTGCACGAGGAGCGGAAATTTCTGCGGCGCCGCCCAGACCGTGACGGCCGCCACCAGCGCCGGCAGCAGCAGCGTGCGCAGCAGGCCGCGCAGCAGTTGCGCCGGCGGCAGGCCGCGCCGGACCCCGTCTGCGAGGTCGAGCACGGCCGCGATGGCCGCGAGTGCCAGCAACAGCCAGACCGTGCCCGGAGTCCTGCCGAGCTGCAGCAGCGCCAGCGTCAGCGCTCCGTAGGCGACGAACTCGCCCTGCGGGATGAAGATGACGCGGGTGACGGCGAAGACCAGCACCGTCGCCAGCGCCAGCAGGCCGTAGACGGCGCCGTTGGTGACGCCGTCGAGCAGCAGGATGCCGGCGGTCGAGAGGTCCATCAGCCCGTCACGTCATTCACGGTCACTGCACGACCTGCCAGTCGCCGCTCACGATCTTCAGCAGCACGCCAGTCTCGGGCGTGTAGCCGAAGTGGTCGGTCGCGGTCCAGTTGAGAACGCCCTGCGAGACTGGCGTGCGACCCATCGTCTCGAACGCGTCCTTCAGCGCCTGGCGGAACTCCGGCGTGCCGGGCCTGGCCTTCTTGAGGGCAATCGGCACGGCCTTCTGCAGGACGATGACGACATCGAAGGCATGGGCGCCGAACTGGTTCGCCGAGCCCTTGCCATTGGCCTTCTCGAACTCGCTCTTGTACTGCACGCCGAGAGCCTTGCTGGCATTCGAGTCGGGCAGCTTCTCGGCGACGACGGCCGGCCCCGACGACACGTACGAGCCTTCGACGTCGGCACCGCCGACGCGGATCAGGTCCATCGTCGCGGCACCGTGGGTCTGGTAGATCTTCGTCTTGGCGTAGCCGCGCTCGACCAGGCCGCGGTGCGGCATGGCGGCGCCGCTGCCGGAGGCGGCGATCAGGATCGCGTCGGGGTTGGCGGCCATCAGTTTGAGCGCCTGGCCGGTGACGGCCGTGTCGCTGCGCGCGAAGCGCTCGACGTCGACCTGCTTGATGCCGGCCTTCTCGGCGGCGGCGCCGAGGTCCTTCAGCCAGGCTTCGCCGTAGGCATCGGCGTAGCCGAGAAAGCCGTAGGTCTTGACGCCGGTCTTCTTCCAGTGCTCGACGATCGGGATCGCCATCACGGCGGTGGACTGCGGCATCCGGAACGACCAGCCGCCGCGGCCTTCGGGCAGGTTCACCGGCGAGAGCATGAGCTGCACCGTCCTGCCTTCGGCGGCGATGTCGGCCATCGCCGCGGCGACCGGCGTGGCGACCGAGCCGACGATCAGGTCGACATGGTCCTCGGTGATGAACTTGCGCGTGTTTTTGACCGCCGTCGTCGGGTCGGTCGCGTCGTCGAGCATGATGACGTTGAGCTTCTCGCCGGCGATCTCCTTCGGCCAGAGGGCGATGCCGTTCTTGGTCGGGATACCGAGCGCCGAAGTCGGGCCGGTGAGCGAGATGCTGGCGCCGATCGTGATGTCGGCGAGCGCCGGCGTCGCGGCCAGCGCGCTCAGGCTCGCCGCGGCGGCGGCGAGCAAGCGGATCTTCTTCATCGGATGTCTCCTGGTTTCGTGGGTCGAGCGGAAATCGTTCACTCGCAGAGGGCGCGTATGTCTTCGGGAACGGGCATGGCGCGGAGCCGATCCGGATTGTCGGCGTCGCGGCGCACGAAGGCGCGCGTTTCGGTGCCTTCGCAGATCAACGTCTCGCCGCGCATGACACGGTGGCGCTGCACGAACACCTTGGCGCGCCATTCCTCGATCGAGGTCGAGATCACCAGCTCTTCGGCGTAGGTCGCGGCGGCGACGAACTTCGTGGCGATCTCGAGCAAGGGCGTGCCGACGAGGCCACGCGTCTTCACCAGCTCGCGCCAGGGCGGCACGCCGCACTGCATGAAGAAGGAGAGCGAGGCGGCGTCCATCCAGCGCTGGAAGTTGGGATAGAAGACGATGCCGGCCGGGTCGCAGTCGCCGAACTGCACCGTCACGCGGAACAAGGTCGTCCTGGCCATTGTTGTCACCCTGAGCGGAGCGTTGGGTCTCGCCTCCGCCTGACACCGGGATCCTTCGCTCCGCTCAGGATGGCACGGATCCTCATCGCGGCACCAAGACGTCGCGGTCGGTGCCGATGTACATGCGCACGACGTCGGCATCACGATGCGTCAGCACCGCGCGCTGGTTGATCGAGCCCTTGTCGGTGATCTCGCCGCGGTCGATCGAGGGCGGGTGCGCCAGCAGCAGCGCCCGCGCCACGCGGGTGGCGCTGCCGCTGCCGGTCGAGTGCATCACGTCGACCAGGCGCTGGAAGAAGGCGCGCAGCTTTGGGTCGCCTGTGACGATGTGCGGCGGCGCATTCGCCGGCAGTCCGACGTAGGCGCGGCAGGCGTCGAGCCGCGGGAAGATCAGGATGCCGATCTCGCTGCGGTTGATGCCGGCGATGACGACGTCCTGCACCAGCGGGTCGCCGGCGGCGATGATCTTGGCGCGCAAGGGACCGACCGAGACGAAGGTGCCGGTCGAGAGCTTGAAGTCCTCGGCGATGCGGCCGTCGAACACGAAGCCGAGCTCCGGATGCGCCGGGTCCATCGGCTTGGCGGCGTCGCCGCTGCAATAGAAGCCTTCGGCGTCGAAGCTCTCGGCCGTCTGCTCGGGCGCGCGCCAGTAGCCGGGCGTGACGTTGGGGCCGCGGTAGCGCACTTCCTGCTTGTCGCCCATCGGCGCGAGCTTCAGCTCCAGGCCGGGCGCGGGCAGGCCGATGTGGCCCGACTTCACTTCCCAGGCGTTGGCGCAGATGGCGAACGGCGCGGTCTCGGTCATGCCCAGGCCGGTGAGCATGCGGATGCGCTCGCCGCATTCCTGCTCGGCGAGCCGGTCGAGCTTGTCCCAGACCGGCTGCGAGAGGCCGGCGCCGGAGAAGAAGAACATCTTGACGCGGCTGAAGAGGGTCTTGCGCAGCAGCGCGTCGGTCTCGAGGGCCTTGGCGATCTCCTCGAAGCCCTTGGGCACGTTGAAGTAGATCGTCGGCGCGATCTCGCGCAGGTTGCGCAAGGTCTCGCCGATCAGCGCCGGTGTCGGCTTGCCCTCGTCGATGTAGAGCGTGCCGCCGTTGTAAAGCGTGATGCCGATGTTGTGGTTGCCGCCGAAGGTGTGGTTCCAGGGCAGCCAGTCGATCAGCACTGGTGGCTCTTCGACCAGCGCCGGGAAGCACTGGCGGATCATCTGCTGGTTGGCGCAAAGCATGCGCTGCGTGTTGATCACGCCCTTGGGCAACTTGGTCGAGCCCGAGGTGAAGAGGAACTTGGCGATCGTGTCCGGGCCGACCTTGTCGTGCGCGGCATCGACGGCGGCGGTGGCCTCGGTAGCCAGCAGGTCGTCGAACGGGATCGTGGCGCGGCCTTCGAGCGCGCCTTCGGTCAGCACGACCGGCGTATCGGCGGGCACGACCGCGGCGATCGCCTTGGCATAGGCCGGGCCGCTCGCGAATACGAGGCCGGGCGTCAGCAGGTCGAGGACGTGGCGGAGCTTGCCGTAGTCCTGCGAGATCAGGGAATAGGCGGGCGAGACCGGCGCATAGGGCACGCCGGCAAGCATCGCGCCGAGCGCGAGCAAGAGGTGCGGGATGTCGTTGTCGGAGAGGATGGCGACCGGGCGCTCGACCGAGAGGCCGTGGTCGAGCAGGGCCTGGGCGATCGATCGTGCGCTCTTCAGCGCCTCGGCATAGCTGACGCGGCGCCAATCGCCGCCGTTCACGCGCTTGGCAACCAGGGTGCGATCGGGCGTGGTCTGGGCCCAGTGCAAGAAGCGGTCGGTCAGGCGCTTCGCGTACGGCTGTAGCACCTCACGCGAGACGACGAGCGTCGAGCCGTCGTCGCGACGAACGAGGTCCGCTTCGAGCGAGCCGCCCAAAGGCAGTGCCCTGTATCGAGCACCGCTCACTGCTTCTTCACCTTCCCGGCCTTGCCCTCGAGAAAGTCGCGCATGCGCGACTTGGCGCCTTCGTCGCCCTGGGCGATCGCGGCCATCAGCGACTCGGCGAAGAGACCGTCGTCCTGGCCCATGTCGGCGATGCGCGGCAATGCATGCACGACCGCGAAGTTGGATAGCGCCGCGTTCTGCGCGATCCGCTCCGCCAGCCAGAGCCCCTTCTCGAGGCCCTTGCCGTCGGCGACGACATATTGCGACAGACCGACCGCCAGGCCTTCCTTGGCGTCGTAGACGCGGCCGGTCAGCATCATGTCGGTCATGCGCGCCACGCCGATCAGGCGCGGGATGCGCGCCGAGCCGCCGCCGCCGACGAAGAGGCCGCGCTGGCCTTCGGGCAACGCGTAGTAGGTGCTCGACTCGGCGACGCGCACATGGCAGGAGCTGGCCAGCTCGAGGCCGCCGCCGACGACGGCGCCGTGCAGCACCGCGACTACCGGCACCTTGCCGCGCTGCACCTGCTCGAACGCGGCATGCCAGGAACGCGAGTGGACGATGCCCTCGGCGGCGCTGCGCTCCGACAGCTCGGAGAGGTCGAGCCCGGCGCAGAAATGCTCGCCCTCGCCGCTCAGCATGACGGCGCGAACCGCTTCCGGCAGGTTGACGAAGGCGGTGTGCAGCTGCGCCAACAAGGCGTCGTTGATGGCGTTGCGTTTGGCCGGGCGGTTCATGCGGACGTGCAGCACGGCGCCCAAAGACTCGATGCGCAAGAGGTCGAGCGAGGCGAGCACGGCGGGCAGGGGAATGGCAGCAGCGCGAGAAGTCATTGGTTAATCCTAGTAAACATCATCGGGCCCGAACTTAGGGACTTACCCGCGCTTTCTATCTCCGCAATAGTTCGCTGGAGGGTTATGACTAATAATTATAGAAGTTAACCAAAGTCGGGCAGCCGACATGGCGCAAACTGGCGACCTCGGTGCCTCGAGAAAGCACCCTCTGGAGACACCCGTGACCGCAATCCTTCGTGCCGCCGCCGCCCTGGCGCTCGCCGCTGCAGCGACGGCGGCGATGGCGCAGGCCGCCGCGCCCTGGCCGACCAAGCCGATCCGCATGATCGTCACCTTCCCGCCCGGCGGCTCGACCGATGCGACGCTGCGCATCGTCGCGCCCAAGCTCGGCGAGCGGCTCGGCCAGCAGGTGATCGTCGACAACCGGCCCGGCGCCGGCGGCAACATCGGCCTGCAGGCGCTGGCCAGGTCCGACGCCGACGGCTACACCCTCGGCATCGGCGCGGCCGGCAGCCTGGCCGCCAACGCCGCGCTCTATCCGAAGATGCCCTTCGACGCGCAGAAGGACTTCGTGCCGATCTCGCTGCTCGCGCACATTCCGTTCGTGCTCGTCGTGCCACCCGCGTCGCCGGCCATGAGCGTCGCCGATTTGCTGGCGCAGGCCAAGGCCGATCCGGGCAAGGTCGCGATCGGCCACGGCGGCAACGGCACGGCTATGCATCTCTCGGTGCAATTGCTGAAGCTGATGGCCGGCGTCGACATCACCGAGGTCGCCTACAAGGGCTCGGGCCCGGTCGCGCTCGACGTCATCGGCGGCCAGGTGCCGGCAGGCATGCTCGACCTGCCCTCGGTGCTGCAGCAGATCAAGGCCGGCAAGGTGCGCGCGCTCGCGAGCACCGGCAGCGCGCGGTTGCCGCAGTTGCCCGACGTACCGACGCTCTCGGAAGCAGGCGTCAAGGGCTACGAGTCGACCGGCTGGTTCGGCGTCGTCGCACCCGCGGCCACGCCGCCGGCGATCGTCGCCCGGCTGCAGGCCGAGATGCGCGCCGTCCTCACGGACCCCGAGGTGATCGCCGGCGCACGTGCTGCCGGCGTCGAGCTGAGCCCGACCACTTCGGCCGAATTCGGCCGCTTCATCGCCAGCGAGACCGTGAAGTGGGCCGACGTCATCAAACGCTCCGGGACCAGGCTCGAGTGACGACGCCGATGCTGGAGGCCGAGGTCGCGATCGTCGGCGCCGGGCCGGTCGGGTTGACGCTGGCGATCGACCTTGCGCAGCGCGGGCGCAGCGTCGTCGTGCTCGAGACGCGGCATCGCGGCGAGCCGCCGAACGTCAAGTGCAACCACGTCGCGGCACGCACGATGGAGCAGTTTCGCCGCCTCGGCGTGGCGCGAAAGGTGCGCGACGCGGGCCTGCCACCCGACTACCCGAACGACGTCGTGTTCCGCACCTCGGTGACCGGCATCGAGCTCTCGCGCATCCACATCCCCGGCCGCGCGACGCGCTACAGCGACACGAGCGGCCCCGACGGATGGTGGCCGACAGTCGAGCCGCCGCACCGCATCAACCAGATCTACCTCGAGCCGATCCTGTTCGCGCATGCCGAGTCGCAGCCGGGCGTGACGATCCGAACTCGCTGTGTAGCGACCGGCTTCGCGCAGGACGACGGCGGCGTGAGCATCGAGGCGCGCGATCTCGACGGCGGCGCAGCGGTGCAGGTCCGCACCCACTTCATGATCGGCTGCGACGGCGGCCGCTCGATGGTGAGAAAAGCGGTCGGCATCGCCTTCGCCGGCACGCCGGTGATCCAGAAGGTGCAGTCGACTTACATCCGTGCGCCGCGCCTGCTCGACATGATCCCGGGCCCGCCGGCGTGGAGCTGCTATGCGTCGAACCCGCGCCGCAGCGGTGTCTGCTTCGCCATCGACGGCAAGGAGACCTGGCTCGTCCACAACCATTTCCAGGCCCACGAAACCGACTTCGAGGCCGTCGACCGCGACGCGTCGATCCGCCACATCCTCGGCGTCGGCCCGGAGTTCGACTACGAGACCCTGAGCAAGGAAGACTGGATCGGCCGCCGCCTCGTCGCCGAGCGATTTCGCGAGGGCCGTGTCTTCATCTGCGGCGATGCTGCTCACCTCTGGGTGCCCTACGCCGGCTACGGCATGAACGCCGGCATCGCCGACGCCATGAACCTGTCGTGGCACCTGTCGTCGCATCTCGCCGGCTGGGCCGACGAGCGCGTGCTCGAGGCCTATGAGATCGAGCGCCAGCCGATCACCGACCAGGTCTCGCGCTTCGCGATGGACCATGCGCAGCAGATGATCAGGGCGCGCGGCGCTGTGCCGCCGCGGATCGAGGAGCCGGGCGCCAAAGGCGACGCGATCCGCGCCGAGCAAGGACAGAAGAGCTACGAGCTCAACGTGCAGCAGTTCTGCTGCGCCGGTCTCAACTTCGGCTACTTCTACGAAGGATCGCCGCTGATCGCCTACGACGGCGAGGTGGCGCCCCCGTACACGATGGGCAGCTTCACGGCATCGACGGTGCCGGGCTGCCGTGCGCCGCACTTCGTGCTCGGCGACGGCCGCTCGCTCTACGACGCGTTCGGCAGCGACTACACCTTGCTTCGCTTCGACGCCGCGGCCCAGGTCGCCGCGCTCATCGCTGCTTCACGAGCACGCGATGTGCCACTCGTCGTGCTCGACATTCCCCGCGGGATCGCGCCCGCCGAATACCGCCACGCCCTCGTTCTTTGCCGCGCCGACCAGCATGTCGCCTGGCGTGGCGATACTGTCCCCGCCGACCCGACTGCGCTGATCGACCGCCTGCGCGGCGCAGCGCCCAGGAGCCCTTTGCCATGAACACCGCCGAGCTGATCGCCATCGACACGCACACCCACCTCGAGGTGTCGTGCCGCAATCCCTTCGACAACTACGGCGAGGAGTACGACCGCGCCGCCGACAAGTACTTTCGCTCGAGCAAGCGTCCGACGATGGACGAGACGATCACCTTCTACCGTGAGCAGAAGATCGGCTTCGTCAACTTCACCGTCGACGCCGAAAGCCAGATGGGGCGCCGCCGCATCCCCAACGAAGAGATCGCCGAAGCGGCGCAGAAGAACAGCGACATCATGATCGCCTTCGGCTCGATCGACCCGCACAAGGGAAAGATGGGTGGGCGTGAAGCCAGGAAGCTAGTCGAGGAATACGGCGTGCGTGGCTTCAAGTTCCATCCGACGGTGCAGGGCTTCGAACCGGCCGACAAGATGGCCTGGCCGATCTACGAGGTGATCGCCGAGCACAAGCTGCCTGCCATCTTCCACAGCGGCCACTCGGGCATCGGCTCGGGCATGCGCTGCGGCGGCGGCTTGCGCCTGCAGAACTCGAACCCGATGCTGGTCGAGGACGTGGCGATGGCCTTTCCCGACATGCAGATCGTCCTCGCCCATCCGTCGTGGCCCTGGCAGGACGAGGCGATCTCGCTGGCAATGCACAAGCCCAACGTCTGGATCGACCTTTCGGGCTGGAGCCCGAAGTACTTTCCGCCGCAGCTCGTGCATTACGCGAACACGCTGCTCAAGGACCGCATCCTGTTCGGCAGCGACTTCCCGCTGATCACGCCCGACCGCTGGCTGAAGGACTTTGCCGAGGCCGGCTTCAAGGACGAGGTGCGACCGCTGATCCTGAAAGAGAACGCCATCCGGCTGCTCGGCCTGGCGTAGCGCGGCCATGGGCAATCTTCTTGAAAAGCTTGGCCTGCCGTCGCTCGGCCTGAACGGCCGCCCGTCTCCGACGAACCCGCAGCTCGCAACCGGCGCGGCGGGCACGCCGCCCTCGACGCCGAAAGGCC
>JANXWR010000237.1 GCA_025351025.1 Burkholderiales bacterium
CGGCGAGCCGCTCGCCGATCAGCTGCGAGATCGGCGTGTCGTAGGCGATGCTGGTGCCGAGCTCGCCGGTGGCGAGGCCCTCCATCCAGTCGACGTAGCGAACGACCGGCGGCCGGTCCAGACCGAGCCTGGCCGAGAGCGCGGCCACCGACTCGGGCGTGGCGCTGGCGCCGAGCATGACCTCGGCGGCGTTGCCGGGCAGCACGTCGAGCACCGTGAAGATGACAACGGAGGCCGCGAGCAGCGTCAGGACGAAGCTGGCGAAGCGCTTGGCGAGAAAGAAGCTGATGGCCGGGGCCCGGTCGTGCAGAGGAGGTTCTTATGATGGCGCAAAGCCGCTCGCGCGGCCGATGGAGCCATCCGCATGAACGCCCCGACCGCCCCTTCCCGCTTGTCGATTCCTTTCCCGACCGACCAGGTGCTGATCGGCGGCGACTGGCGCGCGCCCGACGGTGCAGCGACGCTCTCGCTCGAGGACCCGTCCGACGGCAGCGAATTCGCGCGCATCGCCCGCGGCGGTGCCGCCGACGTCGACGCCGCGGTCGTCGCAGCGCGCGCGGCGCTCGACCGCGGCGCCTGGGGCCGCATGAGCGCCGTCGAGCGCGGGCGCGTGCTCTCGGCGATCGGCCGCAAGGTGCTCGACAACGTCGAGCTGCTCGCCGCGCTCGAGGTGCACGACGTCGGCAAGCCGCTCAGGCAGGCGCGCGCCGACGCCGTCGCGCTGGCCCGTTACTTCGAGTTCTACGGCGGCGCCTGCGACAAGGTGCATGGCGAGACCTTGCCCTTCGCCGCCGGCTACACCGCACTGACGCTGCGCGAGCCGCACGGCGTCACCGGCCACATCGTGCCCTGGAACTACCCGATGCAGATCGTCGGCCGCAGCGTCGGCGCGGCGCTGGCGATGGGCAATGCCTGCGTACTCAAGCCCGCCGAGGAGGCCTGTCTGACGGTGCTGGCGTTCGCGCGCATCGCCGCCGAAGCGGGCCTGCCGCCGGGTGCGCTGAACGTCGTCACGGGCCTCGGCGAAGAAGCCGGCGCAGCACTCTCGGCGCACGCCGGCGTCGACCATCTGTCGTTCACCGGCTCGGTCGCGACCGGTGCGCTCGTGCAATCGGCGGCGGCGAGGAATGCGGTGCCGGTGACGCTCGAGCTCGGCGGCAAGAGCCCGCAGATCGTCTTCGCCGATGCCGATCTCGATGCGGCCCTGCCCTTCCTCGTCAACGCCGGCATCCAGAACGCCGGCCAGACCTGCTCGGCGGCGTCGCGCATCCTGGTCGAGCGGTCGGTGTTCGCAGCGGTGCGCGCGAAGATGGCCGAGCGCTACCGGGCCCTGCGCGTCGGCCCGGCGGCGGCCGATCTCGACCTCGGGCCGGTCATCTCGCAGCGGCAGAAGGTCGTCATCGAGCACTTTCTCGGCCTCGCCCGCGACGACGGCCTGGCCATCGCCGGCGAGGGCGCGATCGTCGACGGCGCGCCGCGCGGCGGCCACTACGTGCGACCGGCGCTGATCGACGACGTGCCGGCCGACCACGTGCTGGCGCAGGACGAGATCTTCGGCCCGGTGCAGGTGCTGATCGCCTTCGACGGCGAGGCCGAGGCGCTGCGCATCGCCAACGGCACGAAGTACGGCCTCGTCGCCGGCGTCTGGACGAAGGACGGCGGGCGCCAGATGCGCATGGCCCGGGCGCTGCGCTGCGGCCAGGTCTTCATCAACAACTACGGCGCCGGCGGCGGTATCGAGCTGCCCTTCGGCGGCGTCAAGCACTCGGGCCACGGCCGCGAGAAAGGCTTCGAGGCGCTGTACGGCTTCTCGACGCTGAAGACGGTGGCGATCCATCACGGCTGAACATCTGTCACGATTTGTCATACACTGGATGACATCCTCCGGAGGTCGCCATGCGCGTCAACGCCCGCCTCGACGACGAGGCTGCCGAGCAGATGGATTACCTCACTCACGCGACCGGCCTGGGCGTGAGTCAGGTGTTGCGCGAAAGCGTGGCGCTCTACTACAGCCACGTGCGGGCGCAGCGCGCAGGGATCGCGCACCTCGGCGCGCTGATCGGCAAGGGCGACAGCGGGCGCAGCGACACCGCCTCGAACTGGAAGCGCCACCTCGGCGAGTCGCTCGACCAGAAGTACCCGCCTTCGGCGAAGCCGGCGCGCCGGTGATCGCCGTCGACGCCGGCTTTCTGTTCGCCCTGGTCGATCGGCGCGATGCCTGGCACGAGCGTGCCAAGGCGATGGCACCGACGGCCAGCGACGGTTGGATCACGACGTGGCCGGTGGTCACGGAGGCCGCGTACCTCATGATGCGCCGGCTCGGCGCCCAGTTCGCCGCCGCCATGATGGACGATGTGGCGCAAGGCGGCATCGGACTCTGGGAGCCGCCTCGCGCGCAGATCGAGCGCATTGCGCCGCTCATGCGCCGCTATGCCGCGCTGCCCATGGACCTGGCCGATGCATCGCTCGTGCTGCTCGCCGAGCATCTCGGCCACGGCCGCATCCTCTCGACCGACGAGCGCGACTTCCGCGCCTACCGGTGGAAGAATCGCAAGCCTTTCCACAATCTGCTCGCAGGAGGCACCTGAATGCGACTCGCCGGAAGAATCGCCATCGTCACGGGCGCCGCATCGGGCTTCGGCGAAGGCATCGCGAAGAAGTTCGTCGCCGAAGGCGCGAAGGTGATCGTTGCCGACCGCGACGGCGAGGGTGCGGCGCGGGCTGCCGCGGCGCTCGGCGATGCCGCGCTCGGCGTGCGCGCCGACGTCACCCTCGCCGCCGACGTGAAGGCGATGGTCGAGGCGGCGCACAGCCGCTTCGGCGGCCTCGACATCCTCGTCAACAACGCCGGCATGGGCCTTGTGCCGCAGCCGCTCGAAGCGCTCGCCGAAGAGACCTTCGACCGCATCCTCGCGCTCAACGTCAAGTCGATCTATCTGGCCGCCAAGGAAGTCGTGCCGCGCTTCAAGGCGCAGAAGAAAGGCGTGATCCTCAACATCGCCAGCACCGCAGGCGTCAGCCCGCGGCCGCGCCTCGCCTGGTACAACGCGAGCAAGGGCTGGGTCATCACCGCGACGCGGGCGATGGCGGTCGAGCTGGCGCCCTTCGGCATTCGCGTCGTGGCGCTGAACCCGGTGGCGGGCGAGACACCGATGCTCAAGACCTTCATGGGCGAAGACACGCCCGAGATGCGCGCCAAGTTCCTGTCGACGATTCCGATCGGGCGCTTTTCGACGCCCGAGGATCTGGGCAACGCGGCCTGTTTTCTCTGCAGCGACGAGGCCTCGATGATCACCGGCGTGGCGATGGAGGTCGACGGCGGCCGCTGCATCTGACACCGGCTGTCACCCTGAGCAAAGCGAAGGGTCTCGTCACCGCACGGGATCCTTTGCTTCGCTCAGGATGACAGTGGCAACAGGATGACATGGGCCTGCGTTCAGACGGTCGTCGCCAGCATGAAGACGACCGCGGCACCCATGACCAGCGTCGCCGACCAGCCGAAGAACCGGTGCCGCCCGGAGATCGTGTAGCGGCCCATCAGCTGCTTCGACTGCCCGATCAGCATCAGCACGACCATGATCGGTACCGAGATCACGCCGTTGACGACGGCGCTCCAGACCAGCGCCTTGATCGGATCGACCTCGAAGACGCCCATCGCCGTGCCGATACCGGTGGCGGCAATGATGATGATGTAGAAGCCGCGCGCCTCGCGAAAGCCGTGCGAGAGCCCCGCGCGCCAGCCGAACAGCTCGCTCACCGCATAGGCCGCCGAGCCGGCGAGCACCGGCACGGCGAGCAGTCCGGTGCCGATGATGCCCATCGCGAACACCGCGAAGGCGAAGTCGCCGGCGACCGGGCGCAGCGCCTCGGCCGCCTGCGCCGAGGTCTGGATGTTGGTGATGCCGTGCTCGTTCAGCGTCACCGCCGTGGCGACGACGATGCACAGGGCGATGACGTTCGAGAACGTCATGCCGACGAAGGTGTCCTGCTTGATGCGCGAGAGGTGCTCGGCGACGTATTCCGGGTGCTCGCGCAGGTCGCGCGCGTTGGGCCGGCGGTGGTTGTCCTCGACTTCCTGCGAGGCCTGCCAGAAGAAGAGGTAGGGGCTGATCGTCGTGCCGAGCACGGCGACGACCATGGCCGCGTATTCCTTCACCGAGACGCCGGCCGGGAAGAACGCCCACGGCTGGGCCGACTCGAGGATGGCCCGCCTCCACGGCACCGAGACGGCGAGGATCACCGCGACGTAGGCGAACAGTGCCAGCGTCAGGTACTTGAGCACGCGCACCGTGCGCTCGTACGAGAAGTAGATCTGCGTGCCGATGCAGAGCAGGCCGAAGCCGAGCACGTAGAGCGGCTGAGGTCCGCCGGCGAGCAGCTTGACGGCCTCGGCCATGGCGCCGATGTCGGCGGCGATGTTGATCGTGTTGGCGACGACGAGCAGCCCGATCAGCCCGAGCGTCAGCCAGCGCGGGCACATCTTGCCGATGTTCGTGGCCAGGCCCTCGTGCGTGACGAAGCCGATGCGCGCCGAGAGCATCTGGATGCCGATCATCAGCGGCATCGTCAGGAACAGCGTCCAGACCAGCGCGAAGCGGAACTGCGCGCCGGCCTGCGAGTAGGTGGCGATGCCGCTCGGGTCGTCGTCGGCGGCGCCGGTGATGAGGCCGGGGCCGAGGCGGCTCGCGAAGTCCGTCGTCTTGGGCTTGGTCGTGGCCATGGTCAATTCTCCATGTGCAGGCGCAGGGCGATGAACGAGACCGGGCCGCGGTCCGCGTTGTAGCCCGGGTTGGCGATGCGTTGACAGTCGAAGGTGAGCGCGATGCCCGGCCGCAGGCCGACGCTGTAGCACGCCTCGATCACTTGCTCGGCGCGATAGTTCAGCCGCCCGTCGCCGAGAAAGAAGGTCAGCCCTCCCGCCTGCAGGACGCGCCGTGCGCGACCGAGAGCGTGTTCAACGCCCCGGCCAGCCCGACCGTGTCGGCGCTGCGCCCCCAGCGTGCACCGCCGATCGAGACGCCGCCCGAGGCCGAGGCGTCGTCTTCGGTGAACGCATAGGTCTCGGTCCGGCCGTCGGCATGCATCAGGCGCGCGAACAGACCGACATCGCCCGAGAGCCTGTGCTCGACGCCGACGCCGACACCGAACTTCGTTTGCTCGCCGGTGCGGGCCGCCGCCAGGTCGGGCGTCGTCTCGTCGGCGGCGGCGAGCGCCAACGCGTCGTCGTAGCGGGCCATCACGGCGCGATTGCGAAAGGCCAGCAGGCGCACCGTGCCCGACTGCTCGCCCCAGGCGTAGTCGCGCGCCAGCTCGATCTGGTCGCCGTAGTGGCGAAGAATGCGGCTGTCGAGGCGCAGGCCGTTGGGCTGCTTCGGCTGCGCGAAGCGACCGGCGCGCACCGACCAGCCGTCGTCGAAATACTCGACCGCCGCGCCCCAGGTGTAGCCGCGCGAGTCGGCGGCGAGTCCCAGGCGCCGTGCGTCATCACGGTCCAGTTCAGGAACTGCGTGCGCGGGTCGTGGCTGTAAGCGTTGGCGTCGAAGACGTCGAGCTCCGCGACGTTGCCGGCCGTGAAGACCCAGCGGTTCTTGTCGTAGCGCGACGCGAGCTGGTTGGCCGATGCCGGTACCGCCACGCTGTCGCCGCCCAGGCCGACGACGTGGCGAACGAAGAGGCGGGCCCGGTAGAAGATCGGATTCGTGCCCGAGGTGCGCGCCAACTCGCCGTTGGGAAAGCCGGCCAGTCCCTGCAGGCCCGAGAAGGCAACGCCCTGGGCGCCCTCGCCGTCGACGTAGGCCTCGGTCTGGCCGAGGCGGGCGCCGAGCGCGGCGATCGCCGTAAACGAGTAGCCCCATTGGCCGGCGTCCGACAGGCTGTGCGGGCCTTCGTGGGGCGAGCGGAACGAGGGCTTGTCCTGGCGGACGAAGGTCGACTGGAGGTGCGCGCCGAAGGCCTCGACCTCGTCGGCACAGGCCGGCAGCGCCGGTGCGAGCCCGGCGGCGATGACGAAGAACAGGAGCTTCACTGCAACGATTCCGGCGCGGCACGCTCGCGCGACCGCATGGGCGCACAGGCGTGCGTCGCTGGTTGTGGATTCCGGAGTGAACGCAGAAAGGGCGCGGGGCCCCTCAGCTTGCTTCGCTTGCCGGCATGGCGTGGATGAGACCTCCGTGCCGAGCCTTGCAAGCGGTCATGACATCAGTGTGTCTCGACGCGAGCGGGGTTCGGTGCAGGCCTGGAACTACTCTCTGAGTCCAAGGGGTCGACCGGTTGTGATGACGGGCGCGACTGTACCCGCCGGCCGATCGAAACGTCAACCGCTTTCAGGCCGATGCGCAAGCGCGTCGTCGAGCACCTCGACCCAGTGCCGCACCGGCGTCGCCGTGCCGCTTTGCAGGTGCTGGATGCAGCCGATGTTGGCCGAGACGATGGTCCCGGCGTCGAGCGCGGCGAGGTGGCCGAGCTTGCGGTCGCGCAGCGGCATGGCGAGCTCGGGCTGCAGGACCGAGTAGGTGCCGGCGGAGCCGCAGCACAGATGCGCTTCGTTCAGCGCCACCTGCACGTCGAAGCCGAGCGCGCGCAGATGCGTCTCGACGCCGCCACGCAGTTGCTGGCCGTGCTGCAGGGTGCAGGGCGGATGAAACGCCAGGCGCTTCATCCGCCCTGCGGGCGACGGGGTAGGCCGGTCCGCGACGCGTCCCTCCCGCCCTGCGGGCGACAGGGCAGGCCGGTCCGCAACGCGTCCCTCCCGCCCTGCGGGCGACAGGGCTGCACCCCCTCCCCGCTCCCCCGCCGTGCGGGGAAGGGCCAGATGGGCTTGCAGCGCGGGAACGATGTCGGGCAGCAGCTCGGAAAGATCGCGGGTCAGGTCGGCGACGCGGTTCGCCTTGTCGGCATAGGCCGGATCGTGGCGCAGCGAGTGGCCGTATTCCTTCACCGTCACGCCGCAGCCCGACGCGTTCATGACGATCGCCTCGACGCCGCCGGCCGAGACCAGCGGCCACCAGGCGTCGATGTTGCGCCGCATGTGCTCGAGCGCGCCGTCGTGGTCGCCGCCGTGCAGGCGGATCGCGCCGCAGCAGCCGGCGTCGGTCGCGAAGAGTGTCTGGATGTCGGCGGCATCGAGCACGCGCGCCGTCGCGCTGTTGATGTTGGGCAGCATCGCCGGCTGCACGCAGCCCGTGAGCAGCAGCACCTTGCGCGGATGCTGGCGCTGCGGCCAGCGGTGCGCGCTTGCCGGCGCCGAGGGCGGCACCTTGGCCTTAAATGCCGCCGGCAACAGGCCGCGCACGAGCTGGCCGGCCTTCATCGCCGGCGCGAAGAGCGGCGAGGTGAGACCTTCCTTCAGGGCCCAGCGCAACATGCGCTCGCCGGGCGGGCGCGGCACTTCCGCATCGACGATGCGCCGGCCGATTTCGACGAGGTTGCTGTACTGCACGCCCGAAGGGCAGGTCGTCTCGCAGTTGCGGCAGGTCAGGCAGCGGTCGAGGTGGAGCTGCGTCGAGCGCGTCGGCGCGTGCCCTTCGAGCACCTGCTTGATCAGGTAGATGCGACCGCGTGGCCCGTCGAGTTCGTCGCCGAGGAGCTGGTAGGTCGGGCAGGTCGCGGTGCAAAAGCCGCAGTGGACGCACTTGCGCAGGATGGCCTCGGCCTCGACGCCGTCGGGCGTCGCGGCGTGCTCGGGGGTGAGGGCGGTCTGCATGCGTCAGTCGGCGTCGGGCCGTTCCCAAGCCGACTGAGGGCCCTCTCGGGGGGCAGCGAACGAAGTGAGCGTGGGGGCTGTCATCGCTTGGATCAGAGGCCCGGATAGAGGCGGCCGGGATTGAGGATGCCGTTCGGATCGAAGCTGCGCTTGAGCCGCTCGTGGATGGCGCGCAGCGGCGGCGACAGTGGCGCGAACACGCCGGCCGATTTGTCGCGGCCGCGAAACAGCGTCGCGTGGCCGCCGACTGCTGCTGCGGCGTCGCGAACCAGAGCTGCCGGCAGCGAGGTGGAGAGCCAGCGCTGCGCGCCGTGCCACTCGATCAGCTCGTCGCCGGCGAGGGCGAGCAAGGGTGCAGTCGCCGGCAGCGACAGGCGCCAGAGCGCGGCATCGAGGTGCTGCGTCGCCTCGTGGGCGGCGAGGAAGAAGGGATCGGTCTGGTCGCGCAGACCCTGCCAGAACAGACCGGCGGCGGCCGCGTCGATGTCGTCGCCGCCGAGGCGGCGCGCGGCCTCGTCAACGGCTGCGGCGGCGCCGCGCAGGCGCAAGACGAGGTTGCCGTTCCACCAGACGCTGGCATCGAGCGGGAGCGGCTCGGTGCCCCAGACGTGCAGGGTGGCGAGCGCTTCGGCCGGCTTCATGTCGAAGCGCAGCGTCGCTTCCCGCTCGGCTTTCGGCAGCACTTTGAGCGACGCCTCGACGACGATGCCGAGCGTGCCCATCGATCCTGCAATGACGCGCGAGACGTCGTAGCCGGCGACGTTCTTGATGACGCGGCCGCCGAAGCGCATCAGCTCGCCGCCGCCCGAGAGCAGCGCGACACCGAGCAGGTGGTCGCGCAAGGAGCCGGCGCGCGCCCGCGACGGCCCGGAGAGCCCGGCGGCGATCATGCCGCCGATGGTCGCGCCGGGCGCGAAATGCGGCGGCTCGAAGGCCAGGCATTGGCCATGCTCGGCGAGCTTGGCCTCGAGCGTGGCGAGACCCATGCCCGCTGGTGCCGTGGCGACCAGCTCGCTCGGCTCGTGCTCGCAAGGGCCGTCGAGGACGCGCAGGTCGACCGGCTCGCCGGTGGGCGTTTCGCCGTAGAAGTCCTTCGTGCCGCCACCGCGCAGGCAAAGCGGCCGGCGCGACGCGTTGGCATCGCGGACGCGCTCGAGGAGCGCATCGAGGCCGGACGCAGCGGCGATCAAAACCGTGGCAGATCGGCAAACGCGACGAGGCCGCGCTTGACGTGTATCTTCCCGTACTCGGCGCAGCGCGCCAGGGTCGGGATGACCTTGCCCGGATTGAGCAGGCCGGATGGATCGAAGGCGCGCTTGACGGCCATCATCTGCGCCCGCTCGGCCGGCGAGAACTGCACGCACATCGACGAGAGCTTCTCGACGCCGACGCCGTGCTCGCCGGTGACGGTGCCGCCCATGTCGACGCTGAGGTCGAGGATCTCGGCGCCGAAGGCCTCGGCCCGATGCAGCTCGCCGGCGTTGTTGGCGTCGAACAGGATCAGCGGATGCAGGTTGCCGTCACCGGCGTGAAAGACGTTGACGCAGCGCAGCCCGTGCTTCTTCTCCATCGCGCCAATCGCGACCAGCATGTCGGCGAGGCAGCGGCGCGGGATCGTCGAGTCCATGCACATGTAGTCGGGGCTGATGCGGCCGCTCGCCGGGAAAGCGTTCTTGCGGCCGCTCCAGAACCGTAGCCGCTCGGCCTCGTTCGCGCTCGCCGCAAGGCGCGTCGCGCCGGCGTCGTTGAGCACGCGGGTCATCTGCGCGACCTCGTGCTCGACCTCGGCCGGCGTGCCATCGCTTTCGCAGAGCAGGATCGCGGCGGCGTCGAGATCGTAGCCGGCGTGGACGAAGCCTTCGACGGCCGCCGTCATCGGCCCGTCCATCATCTCCAGGCCGGCCGGAATGATGCCGGCGGCGATGATCGCCGCCACCGCGTCGCCGGCCTTGCGCACGTCGTCGAAGCTGGCCAGGATGCAGCGCGCCGCGGTCGGCTTGGGCAGGAGCTTGACCGTCACCTCGACGATCACGGCAAGCATGCCTTCGCTGCCGATGACCAGCGCGAGCAGGTCGAGGCCGGGCGCGTCGAGCGCGTCGCCGCCGAACTCGACCGGCTCGCCCTCGGCCGTGAAACCACGCACCTTCAAAACGTTGTGCAGCGTCATGCCGTACTTCAGGCAATGCACGCCACCCGAGTTCTCGGCGACGTTGCCGCCGATGGTGCAGGCGATCTGACTGCTCGGATCGGGTGCGTAGAACAAGCCGTAAGGCGCAGCCGCCTCGCTGATCGCGAGGTTGCGCACGCCGCACTGGACCGTGGCCGTGCGTGCCAGACGGTTGATGGCGACGATGCGATTGAACTTGGCCAGGCTCAAGGTGACGCCGAGCGCGTTCGGCAGCGCGCCACCCGAGAGGCCGGTGCCGGCGCCGCGCGCCACCACCGGCACCTCGAGGCGGTGGCAGATCGCCAGCACCGCGGCGATCTGCGCCTCGCTTTCCGGCAAGGCGACGACGAGCGGCTGCTCGCGATAGGCGGTGAGGCCGTCGCACTCGTAGGGCACCGTGTCCTCGCGCTGCCAAAGCAGGGCGTGCGCCGGCAGCGCCGCACCGAGCGCGGCGACGACTTCCGCCTGGCGCCGCGCCCGCTCGGCGGCGATCGGCGTGGTGGCAGCGAGCAGGGCAGCGTCGGGCGTGGCGGCGTTCATCGTCGTCGCGCGGAGCGTGCGTCAGGCCTTGGGCGCGGCGCGCTTCTTCGCCGCCTTCGGCCGCGTCAGCCGCTTGCCGGCTGCACCGGCCGCGCCGAGCGCGGCGGCACCGGCGGCGGTCGCCACCTTGGCCGGTGCGCTCGCCGCGGCCTTGAAGGTCGCGGCAGCGCTGTCGAGCGACTGCTTGAGCATGTTGCCGGCCAGCGTCTTCGCGGCGTCGGTGGCGGTGTCCTTCATCGCCGTTGTCGCCAGCTGCGTGAACTGGTTGGTGAGCGCGCCCCACCATTGCATCGGATCGACGACGCCGGCAGGCGCCGCGCCGGTCTTGCCCGCACGGCTGGCGCTCGACGCAGCCGATGCCGGGCTCGCCGCCTCGGCCGGCGACTTGAGCTTCAGCGATTCGCGCAGGTCGTCCATCTGCACGTTCATCGTCTTCAGCGTCGAGAGCGTCATCTTCTGCACCTCGAGCGCCTGGATCGTCGTCGCCAGCATGCGCGCGTTCTGCTCGAGCCAGTACTGGACGGTGCGCAGCTCGCTGATGCGCTTTTCGAGCTCGGCCGGATCGAGCGTCGGCGCGACCCACTGGCCGATGCCGGGCAGCGCCGCACCGGCGTTCTTGACCAGGCCCTGCAGGAAGTCGAAGCCGGGGACGAGTTTGCCGAAGCCGCTCGCGTCGCTCATGTCGTGTCTCCTTCGCGTGATCTGGGTCGTCAGCGATTGTCGCCCGTGTGCGCAGGTCCTAGCGCGACAGGCGTTCGAGCCGGGCGAGGTGGGCGTCGTCCGGCCGGTCGGGCGAGGTGTCGGCGGAGAAAAGCCGCCAGGCTTTCGCGAAATAGGGTTTGGCCGCGTCGGCCTGCTCCTTGGCGAGCAGGTTTTCGGCGATCTCTTCGAAGACGTAGGCGTCGGGCTTGCCGGCCGCGTCGTTCTCGGCTTCGAGGCGGCGCAGGATGTCCAACGCCTCGTCGCGGCGATGCAGCGAGCGCAAGGTCCAGGCGATCATCCAGCGCGCGACGCGCACCAGGCCGGCGTTGCCAATGCGCTCGCGCGCAGCCAGCGCGGCCTGGAAGCTGGCCAGCGCTTCGTCGTAGCGTCCGGCGTCGTGCAGGCTCATGCCGATGTTGTGGGCGAGCGAGGCGTCCCAGTTGCGCGCGATCGGGTCGGCCGAGGCCGCGGCGATGGCGAGCGCGCGGCGGTTCAATGCCATCTGCGCTTCGGGCTCGGTCTCGACCAGCGCGATCATGTGCAGCGCATCGATCTCGAGCGCGTCGAGGCCGGTGCCGTGGGCCCGGTCCGCCGCTTCGACGAAAAGCGGCCCCGCCCGGTCGGGCGCTTTCGACGAGCGAAAGGTGCGGCCGCGCTCGAGCAGGTAGCGAACGCGCGGCTCGGCGCCCGCCGTGGCGAGCCGCGGCTCGATCGTGTCGAGCAAGGCATGGGCCTCGTCGAAGCGGGCGCGCAGGCTGTAGGTACGGGCGATCTGCGTCTGCAGGGTGAGCGCGTCGTCGCCGCCGGGACTCGCGCTCAGCGCCTGGCGAAAGGACGCCTCCGACGCGGCGGGATCGTTGAAGTTCCAGTAGGGCGACACGTCCATCGCGGCGGCCTCGATCGAAAGAAGGGCGACGCCCAGGCAGAGCGCGGCGCGACGCAACAACAGCCGTCGCTTCGCGGCCGCGCCGTCAACGCGTGAAGTCACCTTGCTCGACCTTGTAGCCGCGCTTCTTCATGAGTTGCGGCAGGCCGTTCGGGCCGATCATGTGCAGGCTGCCGACGGCAGCGAAGACGCGCTGGCCGCTGTTGTGCAGGTTGTCGATCGCCGCGGCCATCAGCGGATTGCGGTCGTCGAGCAGGCGCTTCATCGCGGCGCGCTCGCTGGCCGTGTTCACGCAGTCGCACCAGCGCTCGTAGCGCGACAGATCGGCGTAGTCGCCGTCGGTCCAGTCCTTGGCCATGCGCCTGAGCATGGGCCGCGCCTTGCCGGATTCGAGCTCGTCGAGGCCGCTTCTGACGAACTCGATCGCCTCGGCCTGCGTCGGCATGCGCAGCGCCTGCATCTGCGCCTCCGGTGTCTCGAGCGAGGCGACCGACTTGCCGAACTCGCGCGCCACCGCCGCCAGCACGAGGTCGATGGCGTTGGCCGGATCGAGCCCGTCGCGGCGCGCCGCCATGACGCTGAGCGAGGCGACCTGGAACTCGGGCGCGAACTTGGCGAACGTGAAGGCGTCGTCGATGCACTCGGCCTTGATCTGCCGATCGAGGCGAAAGGTCAACTCCGCCGGCAGGCCGTCGTTGCGCTGGGCGAGGATGCTGGCCAGCAGACGCCGCTGCACGTCGGAGTCGAGCACGTCGAGCTCGAGCGCCAGGGTGTCGCTGTCGCGCAGCGCGGCGAGCACGGTCGGGCCGGGAAACATCCACTCCGGCCGCGCCGCGTGGATCGTGCCGTAGAGGTAGGAGACGCGGCCGTTCTTGCTCAGGCGCCAGAGGAAGCCGTGGTCCTTGCCGGTTTTCATTCCGGCGGTCAACCGCTCGGCGGTAAGCGGCTCCGCGGTAGGCGGACACAGGGCGTTTGCGGCGGCGTCGGCGGCGTGTGCTGCGGCGAACGGCAGCCAGGTGGCCAGCGCGGCGAGCGCTGCCAGGGAGGCGCGCGAGAGGGCGCGGCTGAGGGCGGAGAAGCGGTACGGGATCGTCATGGCGAAAGCTTAGCGCGGCGCGGCGGCCGGGCGCAGATCGACGCGCAAGGCGCCGTCTTGTTGTTGCCAGTGCAGCCGCCCGAGCACGTCCATGCCGAGCAGGGGGCCGTCGAGGTCGGGCAGGGCGACCATGCGCAGCCGCTCGACGCGCACGCCGCCGTCGAGAGCGAGGTCGGCACGAACCACCTGGCCGCTGACGTGGCCGCCGGCCGTGCTCGAGTGGACCGTGCCTTCGCCTTCGAGGCCGAGCTTTTTCGCCAGCTCGGCCGAGATGGCGACGCCGGTGGCGCCGGTGTCGACGAGAAAGTCGACGGCGCGGCCGTTCAGGGTGCCGGGCCAGTGGTAGTGGCCGTCGTCGCCGCGTCGGATCTCGATGACGCCGCCCTGGGCCGAAAAGCTCGCCTTTCGTGCCTCGTGCTGGCGCCACTGGAAGCCGACGAAGACGAGGGCGCCGAGCAGCAGCCAGATGGTGGCGTACTTGAGGCTGCTTGGCAGCTCGCCGCTCATTGGCGCACCCTCGCGCTGCGCGCGGTCCCGCCGGGCGGGACGGAGCGGCCCCTTCGGAGCGGCCGGGCGGGCCCGCTCATCGCCGGGCGGGCGACGCCACGGCCACCTTCTGATCGATCGCCCCGAACAGACTCTGCCCTTCGCCGTTCTTCATCTCGATGCGGATCGTGTCGCCGAACTGCATGAACGACGTCTTCGGCGCGCCGGTCTCGATCGTCTCGATGGCGCGCTTCTCGGCGATGCACGAGTAGCCGCGCGTCCAGTCCTTGTTGCTGACGGTGCCGCTGCCGACGATCGATCCGGCGCGGCAGTTGCGCGTCTTGCACAGGTGGGCGATGAGCTGGCCGAAGTGAAAGGTCATCTCTTCGCCAGCGTTGCAGAGGCCGGCGCGCTTGCCGTTCCAGGTGCTTTCGAGGTCGAGGTGCAGGCGGCCGCCGTGCCAGGCGTCGCCCAGCTCGTCGGGCGTGACCGCGACCGGGCTGAAGGCCGTCGCCGGCTTGCTCTGGAAGAAGCCGAAGCCCTTGGCCAGCTCGGCCGGTATCAGGTTGCGCAGGCTGACGTCGTTGGCGAGCATGACAAGGCGGACGCCGTCGATCGCCGCCTCGGGCGAGCTGCCCATGGCGATGTCGCCGGTGACGACGGCGACCTCGGCCTCGAAGTCGATGCCCCAGTCGGTGCTGGCAGCGACGATGTCGTCGCAGGGGCCGATGAAGTCGTCGCTGCCGCCCTGGTACATCAGCGGGTCGGTCCAGAAAGTCGCCGGCATCTCGGCATTGCGGGCGCGCCGCACCAGCTCGACGTGGTTGACGAAGGCCGAGCCGTCGGCCCACTGGTAGGCGCGCGGCAAGGGCGCCATGCAGCGCGCTGGCTCGAAAGCGAAGGCGTGGCGCGCCTTGCCGTCGTTGAGCGTCGCGGCCAGGTCCTCGAGCTGCGGCGAGAGGAAGTTCCAGTCGTCAAGCACTTGCTGGAGCCGGGTGGCGATGGCGCTGGCATAGTGGGCGCTGGCGAGATCGCGCGAGACGACGACGAGCTGTCCGTCGCGCGACCCGTCCTTGTACGTGGCGAGCTTCATCGTTCGTGGTCCTTGGGGTCCCGAGCTGCGTTGAGAGCATTGTCGACGCTGGACCCGAAGCCTTGGAACCGCCCCGCCCCCTCCGCCTTCCCTCCGACCCGAGCGCCTTGCCGCGGCGGGTGCGGCAGCGCGCGCTCGTGCTCGTCGGCATGCTCGTCGTCCTGCTCCATGCGGCCCTGCTCGGTGTGGCGAGCCAGGCATCGATCGGCATGAGCCGCGAGGCCTCGATCGGCGCACCGATGGCGGTTCGGACGATCGAGACAGGGGCCGAGCCGTCCGCCGGCGAGGCGTCGCCGCCGGCGGTCGAAGCCGCTCCCCGGGCACCGCCGCCGGCCCCGCGTCCACCGCGCGTTCCGCGGGCGCCGCGAGCACCCAGTGTTGTGCCCGCAACGCTTTCGGCCGAAGCCAGCGCTCGCGCGGTCGAGTCCGCGAGCAGCGCCGCCAGCGAACCAGCGCCGGTGCTGGCCGCGGCCTCGGCACCCGAGCCTGCCGAGCCGGCGGCGAGCCAGCCGGTGCTCGTCCAGGCACCTCCGGAGGCCCCGGCCGCCTCGGCGCCGGCCGTGGCGGAAGCGGCGCCGGAAGCGGCCTCGGCCGTGGCGCGGGCGGCGTCGGCCACTTTCCTCGCCGCCGGCGAGCAGCCGCCGCCGACCTACAAGACGGTGCTGCCGGCGCCGGTGACGCTGCGCTACGAGGTGAGGCGCGGCTTCTTCCGCGGCACCGGCGAGATCCGCTGGCTGCCCGCCGGCGACCGCTACGAGCTCCACCTCGACGCCCGCCTCGCCGGCATCACCCTGCTTTCGCAAACGAGCCAGGGCGAGATCGGCGCGGTCGGCCTCGAGCCGGCGCGCTTTCTCGACCAGCGGGCGCGGCGCGCCGCGCAGGCGGCCAACTTCAAGCGCGACAGCGGCACCATCACTTTCTCCGGGCCGGCCACTGAGTGGCCGCTGCTCGCCGGAACCCAGGATCGGCTGAGCTGGATGATCCAGCTGGTCGGCATCGTCGCCGCCGACCCGGAGCGGGCGACCGACGGCGCGACGATCTCGATGGTGCTGGTCGGTGCGCGCGGCGAGGCGAGCGTGCGCACCCTGCGCTACGCCGGGCGCGACAACGCCGAGACGGCATCGGGCTCCGTGCCGGCGCTCAAATTCGTCGTCGCCGGCCGCTCGGCCTACGACACCCGCTATGAGATCTGGCTCGATCCGGCGCGCGGCTACCTGCCGGTGCACGCGACCGCGCGCAACGTCGCCGGCGATGCGGAATTCGACCTGCTCCTCGAGAGGATCGTGCCCTGAGCCACGCTTGCAATCGCAGCTTCGGCCCGCAGCTGGGCCTCAGGAGATATTCGCCATGCACATGCTCTACAACTCCGACAGCTTCGCCGTCGTCGCGTTCGACCTGCCCTCGCCGCCCGCCAGCGAAGACGGCGTGGCGCCCGAGCCGCGTGGCGGCTTCGAGATCGTCGACAAGTTCGCCAAGAAGGACATCTTCCTCGAAGGCGCGGTGGCAGAAAGCTTCAAGGCCGGCGCCCTCGCGCTGATGGCGAGCCAGCCGAGCGAGGAAGACATCGACGAGTACATCGGCCGCTTCACGGCCGTGATGCATCAGCCGCTCGTTCTGCACTAAGGGGCTCCGCCCAAAGAGCGCGCGGCGGGGCCGCGCGTCTCGCCCCGCGCCGTACCGGGCGCTCGTTTCGCGCCTCAAGTTCACCCACCGGGTGTCGATATGCAACTGCGGTCGCGAATCACGACTTCGCCGTCGCATGGGGTTTTTTCGCGTCTGAAGGGTGCATGGCAGCCGAGCTGGTGATCAATTCCGGAGTGCCGTCGGCGATGCCGGCGGCCCTCATGCTTCTGCTCGGCCTCGCGGTCAGCAGGTTGGCATCGTACGTGGCGCTCGACCTCGCGCGCCGCGTTCGCGTCCTGCGCACCCGCACCGGCGCCCTCTGGCTGCTCGGCGCGGCGATGGCGCTCTCGCTCGGCATCTGGTCGTGCCAGATCATCGGCATCGCCGCCGAGCCGCTCGTCTTTCCGCTCGGCTACGACGGCATCGACTCGCTCACCGCCTGGGCCGTCGCGGTCGCGGTCGGCCTGGCCGGGCTCGGCGCCGTCAGCGGCCGCGTCGCCACACCGATCCGGGTCGGCCTCGGCGCCTTCGCCCTCGGCACCGGCGTCGTCGGTGCCCACGTCGTGGCGCTGACGTCGCTCGGCCTGCAACCCGGCATCACCTGGCATCCGCTGCCGCTCGTCGCCGCCGTGTCCGGTGCCTGCGGCGGCTGCATGATGGCGCTCGGCGCGTTCTTCCGCGGCGGCGACCGCACCCGTCCGGCGACCGTGCCCTGGCAGACGACGGCGGCGCTGGTCCTCGGTGCCACCCTGGTCGCCAGCCACCAGCTCGTTATCGGCGCCGCCGGCCTCGGCGAGCAGACGGCGTCGCTCAATGCTGACCGGATCGCCTCGACGACGCTGGCGATGTTTGCCTCGGTCGGCTCGATCGCGCTGCTGCTCGTCGGCCTGATCCTTTCCATCCTCGAGGCGCGCCTGCGCCGGTCGCTGCGCCGAGCCGAGACCGAGCTGCAGCGCCGCTCGTTCCGCGACGGCCTGACGCGCCTGCCCAACCGCCTGATGTTCGAAGGCACGCTGGCCCAGGCGGTGCAGCAGGCCGACGCGAGCGGCGAGCGCATGGCCATGCTCTTCATCGACCTCGACGGCTTCAAGCCGGTCAACGAGTCGCTCGGCCATCACATGGGCGACCTGATGCTGCGCGAGATCGCGGCGCGCCTGAAGCGCTTCGCCCGGCCGGAAGACCGCGTCGCCCACCTCGGCGGCGACGAGTTCCTGATGCTGGTGCGCGGCAATCCGAGCGCCGAGGACGCGACCATCTTCGCCGAGCGCCTGCAGGCCCTGATCGGCGAGCCCTGCAACATGAACGGACGCGAAGCCGCGGTCTCGAGCTCGGTCGGCATCGCGATGTATCCAGAGAACGGCGTGATGGCCGAGCTGATCGCCCACGCCGAGGCGGCGATGCGTGCCGCCAAGAGCGGCGGCGGTGCCACGCACTGCTTCTTCGAGGCGCGCATGGTGAGCGGCGCGCGCGACCAGTTCGACCTGCTGCGCGACCTGCGACGGGCCCTCGCCGAAGGCCAGCTGCACCTGATGTACCAGCCCAAGGTGCATGCGCCGAGCGGCGAGATCACCGGCGCCGAGGCGCTGATGCGCTGGCAGCATCCGCAGCGCGGCCTGGTCGGGCCGGCGGTGTTCATCCCGATCGCCGAGCGCTTCGGCCTGATCGGCGCGATCGGCAACTGGCTCATCGACGAGGCCTGCCGGCAGGCAGGACAGTGGCGCGACGAGGGCCTGCGCATGCGCGTGGCGATCAACCTCTCGGCCTACCAGCTGCGCCACGCCGACCTGGCCGACCGCATCGACGCCGCCCTCAAGCGGCACCGGATCAACCCGCAATTGCTGACCTGCGAGATCACCGAATCGGTGGCCATGGAAGACGCCTCGAATGCGATCCGCATGGTCGAAAAGCTGGGCGCCATGGGCGTCAACATCTCGATCGACGACTTCGGCACCGGCTACTCGAGCCTGGCCTACCTCAGGAAGCTCCGCGCCGGCGAGCTGAAGATCGACCGCAGCTTCGTCATGGACCTCGAGACCAGCGCCGACGCCCGCGCCGTCGTCAAGCTGGCCCAGGCGCTCGGCCTCAAGGTCGTCGCCGAAGGCGTCGAGACCGAGGCCCAGCACGAGATCCTGCGCGCCTTCGGCTGCCATGAGCTGCAGGGCTTTCTGTTCGCGCGGCCGATGTCGGCGCTTGCGCTTTCGGCTTGGGCCATGGACGACGAAGGCACGCGCGGACTCGAATTCCGCGATTCGCTCTACAAGGCGACGGTCGCGGGCGCCCTGCACTGACCGTGTCAGCCCGACCCCCGTCAGCCTCATACCTGTCATCCTGAGCGAAGCGAAGGATCTCGCACGCGCGGTGAGGAGATGCTTCGCTGCGCTCAGGATGACAAGGGCGTTTCCTACAATGGGGTCATGAACACGCCGGCCTATACCCGTGCCGCGGCCCTGCCGCAGATCCTTCGCGAGCGCATCGTCGTCCTCGACGGCGCCATGGGCACGATGATCCAGCGGCATCGCCTCTCGGAGGCCGACTACCGCGGCGAGCGCTTCAAGGACCACGCGAAGAGCCTGAAGGGCAACAACGACCTGCTTCAGCTGACGCGGCCCGACGTCATCGCCGCGATTCACGACCAGTACCTGCAGGCCGGCGCCGACATCGTCGAGACCAACACCTTCGGTGCCACTTCGGTGGCGCAGGCCGACTACGACCTCGGCGCCTACGCCCGCGAGATCAACGTCGCCGGCGCGCGGCTGGCGCGCGCCGCCTGCGACCGCTACACGAGCGCCGACAAACCCCGCTTCGTCGCCGGCGCGCTCGGGCCGACGCCGAAGACGGCAAGCATCAGTCCCGACGTCAACGACCCGGCGGCGCGCAACGTCACCTTCGCCGAGCTGCGCGCCGCTTACCGCGAGCAGGCCGAGGGCCTGCTCGAAGGCGGCTGCGACCTGTTTCTGGTCGAGACGATCTTCGACACGCTGAACGCCAAGGCGGCGATCTTCGCCCTCGATGAGCTGATGGAAGAGACCGGCGAGCGACTGCCCGTGATCGTCTCGGGAACTGTCACCGACGCCTCGGGCCGCATCCTCTCGGGCCAGACCGTGCCGGCGTTCTGGCACAGCATCCGGCACGCGCGGCCGCTCGCGGTCGGCCTCAACTGCGCGCTCGGCGCGGCGTTGATGCGGCCCTACCTCGAAGAGCTGGCGCACATCGCCGGCGACACCTTCGTGAGCTGTTATCCGAACGCCGGCCTGCCCAACCCGATGAGCGAGACCGGCTTCGACGAGACGCCCGAGATCACGGCCAGCCTGCTCGAGGAGTTCGCGAGCGGGGGTTTTCTGAATATCGCCGGCGGCTGCTGCGGCACGACGCCGGAGCACATCGCGCGCATCGCCGAGCGCGTCGGCAAGTACAAGCCGCGCTGCGGCCATCGCGGCGCGCTTTTCGGCGAGCTGGCCAGCGAGCTCGAAGCAGCATGACGGCCGAAGCCGCCGTGCCGGTGCCGCCGCTCAAGCTCTCCGGCCTGGAGCCGGTGCTGATCGGCGCCGGGTCGCTCTTCGTCAACATCGGCGAGCGCACCAACGTCACCGGCTCGAAGGCGTTCGCGCGGCTGATCCTGAACGGCCAGTTCGAAGAAGCGCTCAGCGTCGCCCGCCAGCAGGTCGAGAACGGCGCGCAGATCATCGACATCAACATGGACGAGGCGATGCTCGATTCGAAGGCGGCGATGGTTCGCTTCCTGAATCTGATCGCCGGCGAGCCCGAGATCGCGCGCGTGCCGATCATGATCGACAGCTCGAAGTGGGAGGTGATCGAGGCCGGCCTGCAGTGCATCCAGGGCAAGGGCATCGTCAACTCGATCTCGATGAAGGAAGGCGAGGCGGCGTTTCGCCAGCAGGCCAGGCTGGTGCGCCGCTACGGCGCCGCCGCCGTGGTGATGGCCTTCGACGAGCAGGGCCAGGCCGACACCTTCCTTCGCAAGACGCAGATCTGCGAGCGCGCCTACCGGATCCTGTCGACGAAGTCGGCTTTCCGCCCGAAGACATCATCTTCGACCCGAACATCTTCGCCATCGCCACCGGCATCGAGGAGCACGACAACTACGCGGTCGAGTTCATCGAGGCGACGCGCTGGATCAAGGCGAATCTGCCCGGCGCCAAGGTCTCGGGCGGCGTCTCGAACGTGAGCTTCTCGTTCCGCGGCAACGACCCGGTGCGCGAAGCCATCCATACCGTGTTCCTGTACCACGCCATCAGGGCGGGCATGGACATGGGCATCGTCAACGCCGGCATGATGGGGGTCTACGACGACCTCGATCCCGAGCTGCGCGAGCGCGTCGAGGACGTCGTTCTCAATCGCAGGCCTTGCGTGGCGCCAGGCGAGTCCCCGGCCACCGCCGGCGAGCGTCTCGTCGAGATCGCCGAGCGAGCCAAGGGCGCAGCACGCGACGACTCGGCGCGGCTGGCCTGGCGCGGCACGCCCGAGCATCCGAAGACGGTCGACGAGAAGCTCAGCCATGCACTGGTGCACGGCATCACCGAGTTCATCGTCGCGGACACCGAGGCGGCGTGGCAACGGATCCAGGCCGAAGGCGGCCGGCCGTTGCACGTCATCGAAGGCCCGCTGATGGCAGGCATGAACGTCGTCGGCGACCTGTTCGGGCAGGGCAAGATGTTCCTGCCGCAGGTGGTCAAGTCGGCGCGCGTCATGAAGCAGGCCGTTGCCCATCTGCTGCCCTACATCGAGGCCGAAAAGAAGCTCCTGATCGACGCCGGCGGCGAGGCCAGGGCCAAGGGCAAGATCGTCATCGCCACCGTCAAGGGCGATGTCCACGACATCGGCAAGAACATCGTCACCGTCGTTCTCCAGTGCAACAACTTCGAGGTCGTGAACATGGGCGTGATGGTGGCGTGCCAGGACATCCTGGCGCGTGCCAAGGTCGAGGGCGCCGACATCATCGGCCTGTCGGGCCTGATCACGCCGAGCCTCGAGGAGATGCAGCACGTCGCCTCCGAGATGCAGCGCGACGACTTCTTCCGCATCAGGAAGATCCCGCTTCTGATCGGCGGCGCGACGACGAGCCGCGTGCACACGGCGGTGAAGATCGCGCCGCACTACGAAGGCCCGGTCGTCTACGTGCCCGACGCCAGCCGCTCGGTCGGCGTCTGCAGCGACCTGCTC
>JANXWR010000368.1 GCA_025351025.1 Burkholderiales bacterium
ACCAGCACCACCATCAGCTCGATCAGCGTGAAGCCGCGCGAGCGCGGGCGGGTGGGGCGCGTGGCGCTCGATGGGTTCGCGCAAACGGGCTGCTTGCAAGTGTTCGTGGCCGATGTCATGGGGGCGTTCCTGCCGGCGCGAAGGCCGGGGTTGTGAGCTGCTTGAATCATAATCAATCCTGCTCGCACGTCTTTCGGCCTTCGTCATCTGGGCCCTGGTGGCTGCCACCGCAGTCTTCTGGGGCTTGCGGCTCTGGGTGCGCGCGCCGGCCGCACCGGCCTATGCCGTGGCCGTCGGCGACGCCGCAGTGGTGCGTGGTGATCTGTCGCGCTTGCTGGGTGCGGCGCCCGTCGCCGCGGTGGCGGCCGTGACCTCACCGGAAGCCGCCTCGCGCTTTCGGCTGCTCGGCATCATGGCCCCGAAAGCCACGGCCGGCGCAGCTGCCGAGCCGCATGGTGTGGCGCTGATTGCGGTGGACGGCAAGATGCCCAAGGCGTATCAGGTCGGCGCGCGTGTCGATGGCGATCTGGTCTTGCAGTCGGTGAGTCTGCGCACGGTGTCCATCGGGTCGGGCAAGGGCGCGCAGGCGATCACGCTCGAACTGCCGCTGCTCGCCGCCGCGGCAACCGGCACGCTCCCGGCCGGCGGCGGTGGCGGCTACGTGGCGCCCGCCGCGATGCCGGCCCCGCAGGCACAGCCCGTGCCGCCCGCGGTGATTGCACCGCCGCCCGGGATGCAGCCGCCTGCCTTGCCGGTGCCACCGCGGGTTGAATCGAACTCGCCCGTCCCCGCCCGATAAAGCGTAGTTTGCTGCGCGGCCTTACGGCGGCGTGGCGGGTTCGATCGTCGAGTGAATCGGCGACGGCAGCGTCGGGCCGGCGTCTTCGCCTTCGGCCACTTCGGTGAGCAGTGCCGCGGCGCTGCGCACCAGCGGCCAGGCGAGCGTGGCGCCGGTGCCGTCGGTGCTTTCCATGCCGAGTTCGAGCAGTGCCGAGGCGTGGAACAAGGCCAGCGCCTGATCCAGCCCCTCGTGGCTGTGGCTGCGGCAGTAGACGCAATAGTCGGTCACGGCCGGCGCGATGCGCGCCGCGACCATCAGCGCGGCGCAGGCTGGCATGCCGTCGACGACGATCAGGTGGCGCTTGCTGCCGGCCACCAGCATCAGGCCGACCATCATCGCCATCTCGAACCCGCCGAACGCCGCCAGCACCTCGACCGGATCGATCGCGTCCTTGTGCCGCGCCTGGGCGGTCTGCAGCACTGCGAGCAAATGAGCCAGCGTCGACTCGTTCATGTCGGGGCCGGCGATCAGCAGATCGCTCAGGTTCGTGCCCGACAGCCGCGCCAGCACCAGCGCGGCGCTTTCATGCGAGCCGACGCCGATGCCGGCGCAGGCCACTGCATTGCCGACCAGCGAATCGGCGATTTCCATGCCGGCGCGGATCGCCGCGTGCGCCTGGTCGAGCGACATCGCCGCCGTGACCCGCGCGTTGCGCGTGCCGTGCGCGATCTTGCGCGCCAGCAACCGCGCGTGCGGCGCCACCGAGTCGGAGATGCCGCAATCGACCACCGACAACTCCAGCCCCTGGATGCGCGCGAACACCGCGACCGGCAACTGCGAGGTCAGCAACTGGTGCGCCAGCAGCGCGGTGGATTGACTGCCGGCCGCGCTCAGACCCTCGACCGCGAGGCCGTGGTCGGACGCGAAGATCACTATCTGCGGCGTGCGAAAGCGCGGCTTCAGCGTGTTCTGGATCAGCCCGAGCCGCACCGCGAGCGCCTCGAGTTCGCCCAGGCTGCCCGTGGTTTCACCGCGGCGCGCGAGCTTCTGGCGCAGCGCGTGCTCGAGCAGCGGATTCGAGGTGGCCGAGATGAGCGAGCGATTGACCGACATGGGCTTCCGGAGGTTCGAAAGGGAACACGAACTCGGCGCGATTGTGGGGCCCGAGCCGGCCCGCGCGCAATCGAGCGGCTCGGCGGGCGGGGGAGCCGAGCCGACCGGTCAGCGCAGGAACAGGCGGTAGACCGGGTTGTCGGTCTCTTCCACATAGGGGTAGTCCAAGGTCTGCAAAAACTTGGCAAAGGCTTTGTCGTCGGCTTTGGGCACTTGCAGGCCCACCAAGATTCGGCCGTAGTCTGCACCCTGATTGCG
>JANXWR010000258.1 GCA_025351025.1 Burkholderiales bacterium
TCGCTAGCGCGATGAACTCGCCCATGTTCCTGGCCGGCACCGAGGGGTGAACCACCAGTAGCAGCGGCACCTCGCCGGCCCCACGGCCACGGGCACCAGGTCGGTTTCCAGCGAAAAACCCGTCGCCTTGCCCAACATGGCTTCGGTCACGGCGTAACTCGTCACCGGTGCCATGAGAAGCGTCTTGCCGTCGGCAGCAGCCTTTGCCACTTCCTGCGTGCCCAGATTGCCGGAGAAGCCTGGCTTGTTCTCCACGATGATGGTGCTCTCGAGTCGCTCACTCAACCGGCTCGCGAGAATCCGGCAGACGGCGTCTACTGCGCCCCCAGGGGCGAAGCCGACCACCAGCTTCATGGGTGTCGTGCTGAACGGTCCGGCCCAGGCGGACGCGGCGCAGGCGATCAAAAGCAACGGGGCGAGCAAAGCGCGAACGGTTTTCATGACATCACTCTGGAAGCGAGGGGGCTGGAGAACGATCAGCGTGGTGCTTCCGCATCCCACACGCCCTGCGTCGACCGGGAGAGTTCTACCTTTCGGATACGCTGCGTCGGCGTCTTCGGAAATTCGTCGATGAACTCGACGAAGCGGGGTACCTGGAAGTGTGGGAGATGCTCTCGACACCAAGACACCAGCGCACTTGGTTCGAGCTTGGCATCGGATTGCGTGCGGACGAAGATCTTCAGCTCGTCGTCGCCAGAGTCTGGGCGGCAGACTGACGAGCGAGCAGCGACAGGAGAGCCGCGAAGGCGTGGAGGGGTTGCGCGGTTGTCCGAGGTCGCTCAGGCGTGGTGATCGAGCTGATGGCAGCCTGATACGCCGTCATGTCGTTGCTGGGAGGGCAGGTTGGAGGCGCCTTTGCGCTTCACGCTGCCTGCATGCAGGCCATTCGCCGCAGGTTCAGCGCCATGCAGACGAGCTTCCACTCGGCCTGGACGCGGTGCAGCCCCCTCAGGCTGAACTGACGGAACCCGAGCACGTTCTTGATCCAGCCGTTGGGCGGCTCGGCGATCCACTTGCGGCGCCGGTAGGCCGCGCGCGCTTCGTCGGGCTGCAGCTTGGCCGCCATCGCCGCTGTGTGATCGTTCGGGATGGAAGCGCAGGGCTTGCTTGCCCTCGCGGCCGAGCGAGACCACCAGATCGCAGCCGCTTGCGGTCAAGGCCTCCAACACCGCCTCGGACTTGTAGCCCGTGTCAGCCAGCGCCTGTTCGGGCAAGCTGCCCAGGTTGTCCTGTACGGCCCGCAGCATCGTGGGCAGCTCGCCCGCGTCGCTGGCGCAGTTGGTCAGCTCCGCGGCAACGATGATTTGCGCCGCATCGTCGACCGCCGTCTGCGCGTTGTAGCTGGCATCGAAGCCGCCGCCGGCGCGCTTCATGATGCGGCTGTCGGGGTCGGTGAAGTTGTCTTGCGCCTTGTCCTCGGGCACGCCGAACTCGCGCTTGTAGCGCCCACCGCGGGGCTTGTCGTCGGGGTCGCGTCCGCGCTCGAGCTCAGCCTCGCGCTGGCGGCGCTCCAGGCGCTGGCGGGCTTCGCCGATGGCCGCCAGTCGGGCCTCGCGCCGGGCGATCTCGGCCGGGATGTCGAGCTCGGACTCGTTCTTGTCGGCCTCGTCGGCTTGCTTGGCTCGCTGCAGCAGCGCGTCGATCTGCGCCTTGAGTTTGGCCTCGGCCCTGACCATGTGGCTGTAGCTCATCGCCTTGTGGCGACTGGCGTTGGTCTTGACCGAACAGCTCCGAGAGCTCCTTCAGATGGAAGCCCGGAAGTCGCGGATCGTGCGATGCGCGGGGAAGTTGCCCGCGGCCAGAACCCTGAAGGCTACGTCTTCGTGGAGCTTCCTGGCGATCTTGCGTGAGCTGAACACACGAACACACCGCTCGCGTAGCCATAGATCAGCACCTTGACCATCATGGCCGGATGGAACGGCTGGTTGCGCGGGCCGTCCTTGTCGTAGCCAGCGCGGAATGCGCTGCTGAGATCCAGCGTGTCGACCGTGTCGCTGATGAGGTGCGCCAGGTGCCCCTCGGGTAGCCAATCCTGGATCGACTCGGGAAGCAGCAACAACTGCCCGGGCTCGTAGGGAAGGTAGTTCGCGGCCATGACCGCCAAACGTACCGCATTCCTCATCCGCGGTTAGGGACTTCCCTTCTGCCGCCCAGACTCCTAGCTCGCCTCAGCTCAGGCACGCGGCAGACGGGGTCGATGTGAACCGGTCCCCGTTCGGTGGACGCCACGAAGCACGATGAGCGTTATCCACGGACGGCCGGTTCGGTCGCTTGCGACGAACCGGGAACCGGTCGTCGGTGGGTAACGCGGGGCCTCGCAAGCGCGAGGGATTGCTCTATGGGTTTGATCTCGGCGCGCCAGCGCCGCTCGAATTCGG
>JANXWR010000324.1 GCA_025351025.1 Burkholderiales bacterium
CACGTGAGCTTCCTGCCGAGCAGCGTCTACCTGATCAGCCGCATGCCGAGCGATCCGCAGCAGGGCGACATCGTGCCGATCGTCGTCATCTCTCTGATCCTCGCCTTCGTGGCCACGCTCTACCCGAGCTGGCGCGCCAGCCGATTGCAACCGGCCGAGGCGCTGCGCTATGAATGAGGCGAGCACGTCACCGCCGGTTATTGCGGCGCGCGCGCTGCACAAGCGCTTCATCGAAGGCAGCGGCTCCTCGCGCCTCGACGTCCAGGTGCTGCGCGGCGTCGACCTCGACGTGCACGCCGGCGAGACCCTCGCCATCGTCGGCGCTTCGGGCTCGGGCAAGAGCACCTTGCTGCACCTGCTCGGCGGCCTCGAGGCACCGACCAGCGGCAGCGTGCTGCTCTGTGGCCGCGACTTCGCGGCCCAGGGCGCGGCCGAGCAGAGTGAATGGCGCAACCGCCATCTCGGCTTCGTCTACCAGTTCCATCACCTGCTGCCGGAGTTCACCGCGCTCGACAACGTCGCCATGCCGTTGCGCATCCGCCGCCTCGGCAACGTCGAGGCGCGCGAGCAGGCAGCTGCCGCCTTGCGCCTGGTGGGACTGGGCGAGCGGCTGATGCATCGGCCGGCGCAGCTTTCGGGCGGCGAACGCCAGCGCGTCGCGATCGCCCGCTCGCTCGCCGGCGCACCCGACTGCGTGCTCGCCGACGAGCCCACGGGCAACCTCGACCGGGTCACCGCCGACGGCGTGTTTCAGCTATTGCTCGACCTGTCCGCCCAGCACGGCATGGCGCTGGTGCTCGTGACCCACGACGACAGCCTGGCCTCGCGATGCAGCCGGCGGCTGCGTCTGGTGCAGGGTCAGCTCGCCGACTGAGTCGTGGCGCCGCCGATTCAAGAAGGGCTGGCCTAGCCGGCGCAGACGACCTGGCGATACGGAAATCCGAAGCTGCGCTTCTCGCCGTTGCGGCTGCCTTCGATCCACGCGTACATGGCGTTGGCGCCGTCGCGGCGGTAGCCGATCTTTTGCGGAAAGTCCTGCTGCGGGTTCTCGAAGACGACGCTCGAATCGGTCAGCGTTGACGACGTGAAGACGATCGGCGGCTTGCCCGAAGGGCGCACCTCGAAGTCGTAGCGATCACCCTGCTCGCGGATCATCATGAACTCGTAGCCGACGAGGTTGCTGCCCTCGACGGTGCGGCTCGAGCCGATCATGGTCTTGCCGCGCGGCGCCATCCATTGTTCTTCGATCGCCCGCTCCTGGCTGACCATCGCCCAGCAGCCCTGAAGCCAGCCCAGCTTGTGCGATTGCGGCGCCTGCGCCGGCGCCACATCGGCCACGGCGAGGAGGAGACCCAGGGAAAGCAAGGTCGGGATGATTTTCATGGGAGCTGCTCCGGGAGGTGCGCCGTCAATCGGCGCCACCGGCGCGAGGCGATCAATGCCGAGTCTGCCTTGCAGGGCGGGCGGTGGCAAGGGCGAGAAGGGCCTGCTTCGTTGGCTAGTTCTCGGTTCATGCGGGTCCGGCGCCCTCGCCAGCCGGCGCTCCGCCGCCGAAGCGCTCGAGAGAGCGGGCACGGGCCCGCGCCGCCTCGATCGCGCGGTCGCGCGGCTCGGCGTTCGTCACCAGCGTAGCGATGAGGGTTCGCGCCGCGGCGGCGACGTCCTCGACGGCACGATCGAACGCAGCCTCGTTGGTTCGCGAGGGCACGTTGAAGCCGCTGATCTTCCTCACGAACTGCAAGGAAGCGGCGCGGATCTCGAGCTCCGTCGCCGGCGGCTCGAAGTTGAAGAGCGTGCGGATGTTCCGACACATGGGTGAGTCCTTTCTGTCGATGCGGCGAAGCGTTTCAACGTGCGTTGCGCGAGTCAGTCGCGGCAGTGAAGAGGCCGAGGCCGAAGTAGGTCGCGGCCGCCGCATAGCGGCCGATCGTGTCGAAGCGCCGGCCACCGCCGATGCGCGACGCGGCCAGGTTGGCCGCTATCACGTAGCTGGTGTCGGTGACGACCGCGACGAGCACGAAGACGACGCCGAGCGTCGCCCCCTGGACGGCGGTCGACGCGGCGCGATCGATGAACTGCGGCAGGAAGGCGGCGAAGAAGAGGGCGGTCTTCGGATTGAGCAGGGCGACGAACAAGCCGTCGCGAACGATGCGGCGCAACTGCGGCGTCTCGAAGCTCCCGGGCAGCGCTGCTTCGGGCGATCGACGCAGGCTCTTTGTGCCCAGATAGACGAGATAGGCCGCGCCCGCCCACTTGACGACGGTGAAGGCGACCGGCGACAGCGTGAACAGGGCGGCCAGCCCGAGCGAGGCGCCGAGCGCATTGCCGAGGTTGCCCATGGCGACGCCGGCCACCGACGCCATGCCGGCCGCGCGGCCCTGCACCAGCGTGCGCGCGACGATATAGACGACGCCCGGACCCGGGGTCGCCGCCAGCACCAGACTGGCGAGCAGGAACGCGGCCAACATGGGGCCGGCCACGGGGGCGCCGTACACGATGCGAAGTCCTCCAGGGTTTTCTTTGCGCTGCCCGGCGATTCTGAACCAGGCTCAGCGCACGTACAGCTGCTCGGTCGCCGAAAGCGTTTGGCCTTCGAGCTCGTCGGCCGTCGCGATGTGAAAGCCGAGGCGTTCGAGAAGGCGGATCGAACGTCCGTTGCCGATCTCGACCGAGGCGAAGAATCGCTCGACGAGGTAGACCGCTCTCAGGTGCTCCATCATCGCCCGCACGGCCGCGGCGGCATGGCCGTGGCCCCAGTGACGAGGCGACAGGACGTAAGCGACCCAGGCGCTGTTCGACTCGGTGACCGTGGCCTGCACGTAGCCCAGAAGCGAGTCGTCCGGGGCCCGGATCACCCAGTTCAGCCAGCGCTGCCGCCCGTTGTGCGAATGGCGTGTCTCGAGCCGCTGGTAGACGCCGCGCAGATGCTCGACCGAGGGGGGAGCCGGCTGGTCGAGATAGCGATGGATCTCGGGGTCGACCAGGACCTCGAACATCGCCTCGGCGTGCGCCGCCGTCAGTGGCTCGAGGCGAAGCTCGCCCGCATCGATGGATTGCAAGTGTGCAGTCGTCTAGAGACCGGCGACGGCGAAGATGTTCGACGCCGCGGCGCGCTCGCGCAGCCCGCGCAGGGGCCGGTACTCGGGCGAGTCCCAGAACGTCTTCAGCGCGTCCATGGTCGGGAACTCGAGGACCACGGTCCGGTTCGGCGGTCGTGCGCCTTCGAGCAGCTCGGTCTCGCCGCCGCGAACCAAGTAGCGCCCGCCATAGGCGGCGATGATCGCCGGCACCTGCTGGCGATAGGTTTCGTAGGCGGCGTTGTCGTTGAGTACGACGTCGGCGATGAGATAGGCGGCCATGGCTGCTGCTTTCGGCGTGAACAGACTTAGAGGACGCGGCGCGGCTGATGCCTGCGCGTCTCGACGCGGACTGCGTTCTCCCGGTGTCGATCGCGCAGCGCCCGTGCGAGTCGCCACAGGCCATAGCAGGCGAGCACGAGCAGGGCCAGCTTCCAGGCGCCGTTGAGCGCGCCCTTCACGAACGGGCTCGTCTCCGGCTCCTGCGGCACCGTGTGCACAACGCTGAGGGACGGCCGCGGCGGCAGCGCTGAGAGATCGGTCACCTCGGGCGCGGCGCTCGCCGCGTCGGCGGTCGTCGGCAGGCAAGGGCCGCCTTGCAGGATCAGATTGCCCCTGGCGTCGACGCAGCGGATGACCTGCGTGTACTTCAGGTCGAGCGTGGGCGGCTTGGCCCCCGATGGCTCCTCGGCCGTCTCGGGTGCCGACTTGAGAATGATGTTCACGGCGAGGGCCGGCCCGGCTGCGAGCAGGGCCGCAAGGACGATGGCGTGCTTCATGGGAGGGGGTGGGGTTTCATCCGAATACGGTATCGCTCTCGGCGTGGCCGCTGCCGAGAAAGAGGCGCAGGATGGGCGCCGTTCCGTCGTGCTCCCAGACCCGGGCCTGGACGATGAACTGGCGGCCGCCGAAGCGCAGCGCATCGCCGGCCGCCGGCGCCACGCTGTGCCCGGCCCAGTACTTGGGCACGATGAGCGAGGAGCGCCGGATCCAGGCCTGGTCTTCGAGCGAGAAGGCCAGGACGATGCGAAGGGTCTGCGTTTCCACGATCGCGATGCGTCGAATCGGGCGCGGCTTCGCTTACTTCGCCTTGCCGCCGAAGGCGAGCAGCAGGCCACCGACGACGATCGCGCCGACTCCGGCCCAGACCGGCACGTTGACGGTCTCCCTCTCCTTGACCGAAAGCTCGAGCGGCCCGAGCTTGATCGCCGTCTTGTCCTTCGTGTAGCTGAAGCTGCCATAGATCAGGCCGAGCAGGCCGGCGACGATGAGAGCGATGGCGGCGAACTTCATGGGCGTTCCTTGCATGCGTGTGACGCCGATTCTGCGCCCTTGGCGCCGGCACGATAGCCATGTAGCGGCGCGTCAGGCGTCGTCGGGACCGATCGTCTTGAACATGTTGATGTTGGTCTGCCGATACCCGAGCTTCGCGTACAAGGCCTGGGCGCCCGGGTTGTGCCCGAACATATGCAGCGCGACGCCCGACAGACCGAGCCTTGCAGCTCGTCTTCCAGGGCGAAGAAGCGCGGCTCGCGTGCCCCCGGCGCCGATGCGCCGGCTCGATGCCGACGTTGAACACTTAAGGCGACAGCGTTGCCGCCACGCCGCTTCTCGGCGAACCAGAGCACGCCGACGGGCGCTCGGTCGTCGTCGCGGATCGTGAAGAAGTGATGGCCTTCGCTCTGCAGGCCTTCGGGTAACAGGCTCTCGAACGACTGATTCGCCAGGTCGAGCGATTGCTCGGTGGTCCATTCGCCCGAGGCGACCTTGTCGGCCGCATAGTGGGGAACCGCCGCGGTGAGGAAGACAAGGTATTCGGGCTCGCTCATCGGCACGGGCACGGGCCGATCCGATCCGGAATGCGAAGCGTCGCTGCTCATGCGCCGGCTGCCTCAGCTCGTGTGGTCATGCACCACTTTCCAGCCGGACGCGGTGCGCACCCAGACGAGGCTGAACCAGCCCGATTGCTCCGCCTCCGCGCCACCATAGAGGACGAAGCGTCCGGTCATGAGCGCGCTCTCGCGCGACAAGGCGCGGATCGCGACGCGCTCGGTGCGAAGGTTCTGCTTCGGCTTGTCGCCGTTGAAGTAGGCCGATCGGAATGCGGACTCGATCGCCGCGACCGGGGGCCGCGGGCCGTTGCGCGTCATGGTCGTCACGGTCGCGTCGTAGAGAGCGAGGTGGCCGGCCAGGTCGCCGCGGTTCCAGGTGTCGGCCGACGCCTGCATCGAGGCCCGCATCTGCGCTTCGTCGTCCCGCTGCAGCGCGGATCCTTCGTACGGCGCACCGCCCGATGCGCACGCCGATACGAGCACGAATGGCACAAGCGAGCAGCTGCGCTGCGACGCGACGGGCGCGGGGAGCGGGCGCAAGGACGGTCGACACGCGTCCGTTCATGGTCGGCGCATCATCAGGCAACGGTCGTGCAGAGTGCTGCCGATAACGCGGCGTGGTCGTACGACGTTATCTCGTAGGGATTGCCGTCCGGATCCTCGAAGTACAGGGACCAGGACACGTCGTGATCGACGACCCGCGGCTCGCGACCGAGGGCGGCGCCTAGGTGCGCCTGCCAGGCGAGGAACCCGGCGGCACCGGTGCCGAGCGCGATCGTCGAGCGGCACTTCTCACGCGGCTTTTCGAAGAGCGCCAGGTGGATGTCGTTCGCCGCGTTGGCGATGGTGAGCGGCCCGCCGTCGGCGGCCCAGAACGCCAGGTTCGCCACCCGCTCGAGACCGAGCACCCGCGCTTACCAGGCCTCTGCGGCCGCCCGGTCGGACACGAAAACGTGCACGTGATCAATGGCCGTCAGCGGCGGCGCCATGCTATTTCTCGGTCGGCATGACAACCACCCGATGCGGCCGAAGAGGCGACGACGGCGAGGCAGAAGCGCTTGCTCGCCTCGAGGTCGGCGACACGCAAGTGCACGTGATCGATGAGCCGGCCAAGATGAAACTGCATGGTGATGGCGAGCTATGCGGGTGTCGCGAAGATCATAGCGGCGCTCGCGGCGTGGCACCCTAGCGGCTTCGCGGCGCACGCCCCGGCTTGACCGCGACTGCCTTGCGAACCCGCGGCAGCTTGGCCCTGGGCAGCGGTAGCGCTCGCGCCGTGGTGTGCAACAGCCTCTGCAGCATCTCGCGGTCTTCCATTTCATCGTCGATCCGGAAGTAGAGCTTGGCACCTGGGTACGGCGGATGCTCCGAGACCTTGCCGAGCAGGCTTCGGCCCTCTTCGGTCGGCTTCACGAAGAGCTGGTTGTCGCAGGCGAACGCAACGACCTTGCCGTGCAGGTAGAGCGCTCGCCGAACATCTTCTTGTACGAGAGCTCGCGGCCCAGGCCCGACTGCGCCTGGATGTACTCGACGAAAGCTTGCTCCGTGGCCATCGATGTCCTCGCCTGCGGCCTGCGCCGGTCACTCGCCTTCCCGGTAGCCGACGCCGGCGCCGAAATGCGGGAACGCCGGCAAAGGCGCCGCGCCGGGTGTCGCGTACTCGGCGATGACGCCGAACTTGTCGGAGTCCCGATACTCCCAGATCTCCGGCGCGCGTTGCGTGCTGACCGCGAGATAGCGCAACTCTTCCTGCCCGGTTTTGGCGATCTGATGCGCCGTCTCCGCGCCGCCCGACGGGCAGGCGATCACGTCACCGGTACGGAGCGCGTAGGTCTCGTCGCCGAGCCGAATCTCGCCGCTGCCCTGGAGCGCAGGCACCGGCGCGGCGCGCGGCTGGGATTCGACGTCGGCGATGTTCACCACGGGTCGCGTCATGCATGCCGAGCCGGGTCGAAGTCGGCGTGTCGAAGAATTGGCCGGAGTGCTTGCGGCACTGCACGCAGTGGCAGGCGTCGGGCTGTGGCAGCTCGCTCGCGACCTCGAAGTGCACCGCGCCGCAGAGACACGATCCCTGTGCATGTCGTTCACTTCGCCTCGGCTACCGGGATCCGGCACGCGCCTGGAGGGCCGCGCGGCGTTCCAGGCTCTCCGTCGGCCAGAGCTCGGAGGCCTTGTAGTACTCGGGCACCGTCGGCGTGCTCGCGGGCAGCACGACCCAGGGCTGCTTAGACGCCGTGAAAATGTGGACGTCGGGCGGCAGCCGGTCGGGCTCGTCGAGCGTGCCGACGCGGACGAAGCGAACCGCGTCGCCGGCGCCCGCATAGTTGCTCCACAGCGCGATGCGGCAGATGGGGCAACGCGAGATCCTCTGCCCCTTGCCGCTGTTCGACGGGGTGTCGACGACCTCGACCTCGCCCTGCAGCAGGTGGACCCGATCGGCCTCGATCATGGCGTTCAGCGCGAACGATGCGCCGGTCTCGCGCTGGCACCAGCGGCAATGGCAGCAATGCACGACGAGCGGCCCGCTTTCCATCCGGTAGCGCACGGCACGGCAGGTGCATCCGCCGTCGTGCGTGGCAGCGTCGTCCATGCGGGATCCTCTCGGCTCGATCGCGATGCGCGGCGGCTCAGGCGGGAGCGTCGAGCACCATCTGGGTCTGCGTGACGACGGCGCAGAGCTTGCCGTCGGCGTTGCGGATCATCGTCTGCCAGACCATCGTCGTGCGGCCGCGATGCAGCGCCACCGACTCGGCGGTCACGGTGCTGTCGACGCGGGCGCCGGCGATGAACTTCGTGCTCGAGTCGGTCGTCGTGGTCCGCTTGCCCGAGGCCAGGTTGAGGATCGCGCCGACGGCGCCCAGCGTGTCGGCGAAGGCCATCGTGGCGCCGCCATGAAGGATGCCGCCGGTCGTGCACAGCTCGGGACGAACGCGCATCTCGGCGACGACGCGATCCGGCGCGAGGGCGACCAGGCGCACGCCCATCAGGCCGGGGAAAAGAGGTTCGAGCAGCTCCTGGAGTGCGGCGATGTCTTGCATGGCTCTTTCCGACTCAGGTGGCGGACGCGTAGTGCGACCCGGCGATGACGAAGGGCAACACCAGCTCGGGTACGAGGTAGCCGAGCCAGACCGCGGTGGGCTTGGGCAGGCCGACTTTGGCGATGGAGACGAGACGGCCGATGCCCGCGAGTAGGATGCCGAGGGCGAGCAGATAGACGAGGAAGCCCTGGCCGCGGATCGTGTAGCCGGCCCACAGGCAGATGATTCCGGTGCCGAGGTACACGCCGGCCATGAACCGGTGCACGTTGTCGAGCCGCGGCAAGGTGTCGGGCTGGCCGAGGATCATCTGCAGCGTGCCGCCGAAGATGCTGATCGCGGCAACGAGGAACAGGCCGATCTGCGTGACGTGCTGGGCGAGGGTCAGGGCGGCTTCAGGGGACATCGCGATGCTCCGGGCTCTTGGACGTCGGCGAGGGCTCGACGCCGTCAGCCCGGCTGCGGGCCTTCGTAGCCCTCGATGATGACGAGGTCGGCGGTCGACACCGGCAGGCGCAACTTCAGGACCTCCTGGTACTCGGCAGAATGCCAGCAATCGAGCGCCGCCTGGTAGGAAGGAAACTCGATCACCGCGTTGCGCGTACGGCTCGCGCCCTCGACATTCTCGAAGCGCCCGGCGCGCACCAGAAAGCGCGCACCGAACTTCGCCAGCGGCGGTGCATTGGCCGCGATGTAGGCCTTGTAGCGCTCGGCGTCGGCGATGTCGACGCGCGCGATCCAGTAGCCCTTTGACATGAGTTCCTCTAGAGCTTGGAGAAGTTCGCCGTGCAGGGCCGGAGCTCTCTTCGCGTCGCCTGGCCGCGCGAGCCCTCCAGCTTGCCCTGCATCGTGTAGCCGTATTGCGTGCCCTGCGCCACCTTGCCGACCGAGAAGTCCGACCGGCCGGTGTTGCCCGTCGCCTTGATCTCGAGCGTGCCGTCGTCGCCGACCTGGCCGGTGTAGGCGACGGATGCCGGATGGCCGCGCGCACCGTATTCGCCTTGCAGTGCGCCGTCCTTAACCGAGACGCTGAAGCTGTATTCATAGCCCTTGACGAGGCCGCTTCTGTCCTGGGTGTCCGGGCAGACGAGCAGCACCGCCCAGCGGCCGTCGTAGGGACGCTCCGCGGCGGCCGCCGACCCGGGCACGCACGCGCCCGAACAGACGAAGAGCGCGATCGCGAATGTCGATCGGTGGTTCATTGTGTTCGAATTCGCATCATGGAGACCGAGCCGCGACGCTCAGGCCGGGGATGGAAGCGGGTAGTCATAGCGGATGAAGCCGGCGTGGCCGGCGACCTTGTCGTACAGGACACGCGCCGTCGCGTTGTGCGATTGCGTGAGCCAGTAGTAGCGCGCCGCACCCTCGATGCGGGCCTGCCCGGCGATTGCCTCGATCAGGGCACGGGCGACGCCACGACCGCGCGCGCTCGGCAGCGTGAAAAGGTCCTGCAGGTAGCAGTTCGATCGTGCCCATACGCTCGAATGAAAGAGGTAGTGGGCGATACCCACGAGCCGATCATCGACGAAGGCGCCGAGGCCGCGCACGCCGTCCTGGGCGATGAGCCGGAGCCAGGCCGTGGCGTACTCGGCGTCGGTGGTCGGGGTGGCGTAGAACGCCTTGTAGCCGCGCGCGAGAACCTCCCACTGCGCGCGGTCCTCGGCACGAAGCGGGACGACCTTCATGGCCGCGACCGAGGCTTCATGGGCCGACCCCGCGCGCCATCAGGCTCGCCCAGAGCGCGACGCAGAAACCCGACCTTCTGTGCGGACGAGGGTACCGGCATGTCACGGCTCCCCGTCCCAATAGTCGAGGCCGGGCCCGTGACGATCGATGACGTCGAAGGGCTGCTCCGATCCGCGGCTGGCCTCGGCCAGGTACTTGCCGGAATCGGGGTATTCGCAGATCTCGGGCGTCTCCATCGTGCTGACGGACAGGTACCTCAGGGGCGCGTCCGAGGTGTTGATGATCTGGTGCGGATAGTCGGGGCCGGCTGGAACGAAGATGACGTCGCCGGTCTTCACCGGGAGCATCTCGCCGGCGACGCGGAAGGTAGCGTTCCCCTCGAGGATGACGAAAATCTCTTCCTGGGCGTGATGCAGGTGATAGGGGCAGCCGCGCTTGCCCGGGGCGAGGACGTCGAAGGAGGCGCCGAGCTTCTTCGCCGCAGTTCCGCGCGCCAGGCGCGCGCCCTCCGAGTCGTAGCAGGGCTCGCGCAGCAACCGGGTCAGGGGTACTTCGTCGACGTTGCGAATGAGGGCGGCGGCGAGCTCGGTGGCGCGTTCGGACATGTCAGATGAGGCTTGCTTTGGAGAAGTCGTCGGGACGCCCTAACGCAGCTTGGTGCGGGCGAGGCGCTTGGCGTTGGCCACGGCCTTGCGGTGCACAGGCGCAAATCCCTTGCCCAGCACGCCGAGCGCGGCCTTGTGCAATTGCGAAGCCGAAGCGGCCGTCGACGGCTTCTTGCCTCTTGCGACCGAGAGGAAGGAGCGGAAGAACGAAGCGGCGAGCTGGCGTTGCGCCAGCGCGGCCTGTGCTGCCATGGCTTTCCACGATTCGCCGAACGCATCGTTCTTCTCGGCGACCATGCGTTCGAACTCCTTGCGATCGCGCAAGGAAAGCTTGGGGCCCGAGAGCCCCATGCGCGTGACGCGATGCGCCACCACTTGCGGCACCGCGATGGCAAGCTCCGCGGCCTTCGTCGCCAGCGAGCGCGTGCCGCGCGTCTTGCGAGCCACCATCTATTCTCCTCGATCAGCACCCGACTGTAGGCCTTGTCGGCGCATCCTTCCCGGCTTCGGGCGAAGCCGGGTCCGGCTTCTTCGGCAGATCGTCGGCAACCCTCACCCAGGGAGCATGCATGTCGTAGTACACGTGGGCTTGCGGATCCCTGTCGATCGGCCCGGCAAAGAGCGCGCGAGCGACGTGCAGCTCGCCGGGCCAGGCATCGGCCTTGAAGAACATGCTGCTCCCGCAGCGTGCGCAAAAGGCGCGCTCGCCACCGCCGGGCGAATCGAACCACGAGAGGGCGTCGTCACTGGCGTCGACCACCACCCGACCGGCCGCGAGATGTTGCCATCTTCCACGGTGAAGAACGAGACGGCCTTGGCATGCTGCGATCCGTCCACGAGGCCGGGCGCCAGGACGGCGGCCACCGAGCGGAAGTCGTTGCTGGCCATCAGCCGCCAGAACTTGCGCACGACTACTGCGACCGCCGGGCGAGTCGTGTCGAGCAACGGCGCCGCGTCGCACCCTGGAAGATCAATACGGTGTTCCGTCTCGGTGCGCGAAGGACTTCTTCCCTGCGATGTCGATGATCTGCAGGATGCTCGACCCGGCGCGAGGATTCACGTCGCCACGGACCCCGACTGGATACGTCTCATCGAACATGCGAACCTCCAGATGTCTGCATTTCGACGGCAAGCACCGAAGACTCCTCGAATCGGCCCGGTGCTCGGACTAACCGCCGGCCCTGCCGGCATGGAGCAGGCTGAGCGGCACGTCCTCTGCGAAGAAGCCACCAGCCCACCCGATGTACTTCTTGCCGACGCGCTCGATTTCGAGCGGGCGAGCGCTGCATCGTAGAAGGCAATGGCCCGCTTCAGATCGCGGGTGCCGAGCGTCATGAAGGCTGAACAAGGGCTGCTCCTTGCTAGACGTTCACCGACTCGACTTCCTTCGTGTCGAAGTCGGCTGGGAGCACGACCTCCAGCATCTCGAGGTCGGCGCTATGGCCCAGTTCCTGGTGCCGAAGCCCTGGCGGTTGGTACGCACACGAACCGGCTTCGAGCTGGACCTTGCCGTGGCCTTCGTATTCGAACTCTATCCATCCCTTCAACACGTAGACCATCTGAAACATGGTTTCGTGAAGATGAGGCTTACCGGAGAAGTCGGCACCTTCCACTGCGCGGATGACATGCGCGACGACGCGACCTTCCGTCGCCTTCCTGATGCCGAGGTCGCGATAGTCGAAGAAAGGACGGAGCCCACGCACGAAGACTGCGTGCTTTTCATGCGATGCCACGAAGTCTTTGATTGCCATGGACTTGCTCCGGTTGAATCCTGCTGAGTGACGCGGGACGGGGTCTAGACGTCGATCTCGCCCGTGACGAGTGTGTAGTCGGTTTGATATGCCATTCGTCGTGCTCGGAGATGGCCTCCTCGACGATGTCGAAGGACAGGAGCAGCGCGGCGCGTCCGAGCAGAGGCATAGCGTGTCAGGGCACGCGGCCGAACCGGCGAAACAGGATGACGAGCCAAAGCAGAGTGGCAACGCCGAACAAGGCCAGGCCGACCAACAAGGCCGTCTCCGGCAACATGGCCGGTCGACCCTGTTGGCCTGAACCACCAGCCAGTGCACGAAGCACAGGAAGAGGACCAGGACAAAGGCGAACTGCAGGCTCAACGAAGACAGCGCCTCGAGCGTCGTCGCCCGACGTTGCGGCGCCAGCCAGTACTGGCGGTGCGGAAGGTTGATCAGCTTCGTCGGCAGGACACCCACCAGCAGGGTGGACCAGGCGACCAGCGCCGGGACGGCGACGACGAAGGCCAGCATCAACGCCGTGTACGCGCCCCTGCCCATGAAGCCGTTGGCGGTGCCGCCGGGACCGAAGTGCGAGGCGACGACGGGCGGCAGATCGCCGCTCGTGATCCACACGAAGGTGCCGGCGGCGACGAGGGCGAGAATGAAGATTCTTTGCATGAAAGGCCTCCGCTGCGCGTTGCATGTCTCGGACGACGAGCCTGCCTTGAGCTCTTGGGCAAGGATGTGGCAGGCATTCTGACGCCGACCGTTTGCTGCTCGATCGAGGAGTCCGGCGCCGCCGATTTCACGGTCGAGGATCGGGGCTCGTGCCTTTGCCGGGCTGGCTCGGCGCGGCTGGCAGGAACGCCTGCTGTTCCGGCGAGGCATCGATCCGATCGAGCTCCGGCAGCCATGGCACGGCGGAACGCCGCCAGATCTGGACCGCAGGCATGAGCTGCGAGCGCTGCCTGACGCATCCGAGACGAATGATCACCGAGGTGGCGTTCTCCGGGGCGGTGGCAAAAAGCGGCGTACCGCACTCAGGGCAGAAGACCTGGGCGCGACGGTTGCCGCTTTCGGCGACCTTGACATAGCTCTTGGGCGCGCCGCGCAGAACGAAGGTGGCGATGGGCGCGGCCACGACGGCCCGGAACGGTGCCACGGACAGAACCTGACAGTCCGAGCAGTGGCAGATCATCACGCGCGACGCGTCGACCTCGGCGGTGAACGAGATCAGGCCGCAATGACAGGTGCCGTCGATGTGCATGGAGACCTCGCCAATCGATGGATAAGGGCTTGCCGCGGCGATGGGCTCACGAAGCCTGCCGTGCGGCATGAACGCCGAGGCAGACGAGACCGGCTGCGACCAATGCGATGCGCAAGTATTCGAGCCGTTTCGCAGCGGACATGGCGTACTCCTTTCTGGATGAGCGAGGTCGATGCAGGGATCCGCCGAACCCTGGGCCACCTTCTTGCGTACTCATGCCGACCCTCGATACATGGAGACAAGGACGGCAGTGCCTGCTGCACACGCCACCCACGTGCCGACACGGACCAGGAGGGCGGAGTCCACGGCCCCGGCGCCGACCACTTGGCTTCGCTTGAAGCCCAGGACAAAGGCATGCGCAGGCAGCGCAACGAGGACGACGGTTCCCAGCATCAGCCACAAACTACTGACTGCCGCTCCTCCCTGCAAGAGCGGCCAGATCAATGGCCACGTCAGGCCAGAGAATATTCCGGCCAGCGCAGCGGTCACGGTTGTGGGAGCGAGGTTCATGGTGGGGCCGGTTCGACGCGATTCGGTCGATCGTAGGGCGAGGACGCTGTGCGGCCCGACGCTGTCCACCTGTGATTCGCGTTCAGGGCATCGCAAGCGAAGCTTCGATCGATGAACGATAGCCGTCCGCAAGATCAGGCGGAAGCGTCGACGGCGGGAACGAGTTCCTTCGCTTGAGCAAGCCGAGCGAGCTCTTCTCCGGCCGCCGCAAGCGAAGAGAACCGGAGTTGTCGTTCATGGCGTCCCCCTTGCCGCCCGCCAGGCCCCCTGCGATAAGCGCTGTACCGACACCTGCAGACGAGATGACGAATCTGCGACGGCCGTTGTCGACTGTGCGTTTCATTCGATGATGGGTTCAGCGTCCAGGCACGAGGTACTCGAAGGCCCAGTAGTACTCCCAACGGCGATAGGCGGCGAATTTACCCAGGCCCTCTTCCGCGAGCGCGTGCAGCTGCGCTTCGATAGGAAAGTTCTTGAGCACTCGATGCGTCGAGCCGTCGCTCAGGCTCCTGTGCTGGTACGTGTTGCCGTGGCCATCGTGTTCGGAAATGGCCGAAGAGCTACCTTCCACGAAGAGATTGTCCAGGAGCACGACACGCGCACCGGGCTCGAGCGCCGAGTTGAGTCCACGCAGGAACTCGCGTTGCCGCTCGAGCGGGACGTGGGAGAACCAGAACCCTGCGAACGCTGCGTCGAACGAGCGGTCGGGTTGGGAAAGCGCGTAGGTATCGCCGACCTGGAACCGTACGTTGGACGCGGCGACTCGTTGCTCGGCAATTCGAAGCGTCTCCGGCGCTGAATCGAGCGCCACGACGGCCGCCGCGACCGGGGCGATGAACTGAGTCCAGTAGCCCGTGCCGCACGCGACTTCCAGCACGGTTGCGCCGGACAGGACGGAAGGCAGCCACTGCTCGATTCGCCGCAGGTCGGGCTGACGCTCCGGCTTTTGGTAAACGCGGTCGTACTCGCTGGCGCGAGCGGCGTAGTACGACTGCATGGTCGAAAGATCAGCTTGCATCAAGCCTCTTCGACGACGTCTTGACCGGCGGCAAGGGCCGCTGCATCACCGACGCCGAGAACACGGAGGGAGAAGGATGACAACGCGGCTGATGGCATTCGATGTTCGGCAACAGCGGCCGTTTCGGGCAGAACGGCCAGGGAAAAGGGATGCTCGAAAGTCAGGCACTCGCTTGCGGCGGCCGCGCTTGAAATGGAGCATCAGGATATCTTGCTCGGTCATGAGGCGCAGCGTGACTTGCGAGCTGGCGGTGGCCACGGGTGGTCTCGTCGGTGGGGCCGTCAGCTCGATCAAGCGGTGAGGCGACACGTTCTCTTGCCTTCACCGGCGACTCCTCGGATGACGACTCGCCACGCCCTCGTTACCTCGTTTGTAGTTTCCCGTGACGCGAGCCATGAGCTGCTGCGCTTCAGCTTCTGCGCAACGAGACACCTGGACCGTGAACATGGCGGCCGCTTTGCCTCGCACAACCGTGGCTCGGCGCCCGTGATGGCTGATCTCGACCTCGCCGCTCTTGCGTACACGATAGGCAAAGCCCGCGGCTTCGCCTTCTTCAGAAGCACCGGCGATCGCCTTTGGCATGTCTGCTCGATGGAAGGTCAGGCGCCACGCTTGTCCTTGCGCAGGGCGAAGAAAGTCCAAAGGCCGCCCGAAAGATCAATGATGCCGAAAAGGACGAGAGGCGGGCGCGCCAGACCGATGGCGACGAAGGCGACGAAGATCGCTGGCACTGCCGCGCGCACGAAATACCGAAGCCAAAAAGAACGGACGCGCCTCCGACTTGGCCGCGTACCAGTAGTACACGCCGACGTTGAAGGCGAGCAGGCCCACAACGCGAATCCATACCTCCGACGTCGCGGGCATGGCAAAGAGACCCAGGAGCAGATGGGTATCAGTACCAGCGCGACGCCCGGAAAGAGCAGGTAGACGCCGAACGCCTTGACTGTGAACGCAGCGTTCGACATGAGCGGCGGGCCAAAGGCTGGGAAGCGGCCTTTGGGGCGTTCGCTCGATGCAAAGGTTCGAGGACATGGCGGCTCATGGAGGTTCACGGCCCGCATGCATTTGCGACGCAGGTCAGAACAGGTGGCAGCGCGACGAATGGGATGCAGGTGATTTGCGCAGGCGGCGCCAACGAGATCGCCAGCGCCGCTAGGACGACTTGTTGCTGCGCAGCCGCCGATGCTGCCGCTGCGGTCGACGATAGGAGTGAGTACGGCCTGTAAGTGAACGACGGGCACGTGACGGACGGATTCAGGAAAACCAGGACTCCGCACTGCGACACATTGGCACACGGCGAGGCTACGCCGGCCGCTCGCGCTTCGGCCTCCTTTCTGTTCGCCTGATCAACCGCCTCCTGGTGCTGCTCGGAGGTCGAGCCTCCACACGCCGCGAGTATTGCCAGCGACAGGAATGCGGTGTGTCGCAGTGCCATCATGTTGCCAATCGAGCGGGTGGTGGGTCGGGCCAGTTACGCGCTGGAATGCTACTGCGCGACCCCCGGGTGGAGAGCCTAGACGGCGCGTGCGCCGCCGGTTGTACGGACTGTCTTTCGCTGGTGATAGGTGAGTGCCGCTGCGACGCAGAACGACAATGATTCAGTCGGCACCGTCTCGTCCTCGGCGAAGATGATTGCGCGATTGCCTTCGAACCGGAACTCGCCGGGGAAGAGCGCCTTGAAGGTTTCGACGAGCGACGCAGCTCGAACATCCTCAACCACCACCGAGATCGACTAACCTTCAACCACGGGCTTCCTCCTTATGAATGGAACGGCGGGAGGGGGCAGGTCATGCGAGCGAAGCAGCGGGCGCTGGTAGGACGGGAAAGCAAAGCACATCGGCAGTAGGCGGCTACCTTGAACGGTGCGGAAGGCAAGCGCGATTGATGATCGTTGCCGCACGATCTCGTGGGACCAACCTTGGAGATGAGCGGCGGGCTAAAGCGTGCGCAGCACGCTCTAGAACGTCCGCTCGATCGACGGGTTGGGGCGCCGCGCCGTTACAGCGCCGGCTCTTTGCCACGGCTGCCATGCCAAACGGACAGCACTTCAAAACGATTGCCGACGACTCGGTAGTAAAGCCAGTACCTGATTCGCTCCACATGGAAGCGACGAACGCCCGGGCGGCTCGCCTGCGGCACGAGGGCACCAATTCCAGGCTGTTGCAACAGGAGGTGGAGCGTTTGCTCAAGTTCCTTGCGCACCGCGCCTGGTGCGGCCGGTCTGTTGGCGGCCCAGGACTGGACGACTCTTTCGATCTCGTGCGCGGCTCGGCCGGAGACATGAAGCTGAAGCGACACCGCTACTCGTAGCGACGCAGCCTAGCGAACAGTTCTTCGCCCGAGATCGTTTCGCCCCGCTCGGCTTCGGCAATGCCAGCTTCGAGTTCGGTGAGCTCTTCAGCCGACAGGCTGACCCCGGCTTCCTTCTCGCGCGTGAGCACCCATACCTGCGTTCCGTCGGCAAGCGACGGATCGTCGAGAACGACGGTGCCGGAATGGACAGTTCCAGTAGCGACTTGCATAACGGCAGTCTGGGAGCACTCCGGTGCTTCAGCGTGGGGCCCAACGTGATATCGAGGACAACTCGACACGTCCACTTTCACCCTTCATAGCGGACACCTTTTCATGTCACTTCCCCCAGAACGACGTTGACAGGCGGCCTTTGGATCAATACTGTACATGCATCCAGTATTCTGTATGAGGACGAAAGTGGACAACAACGGTGGAAATGACGAGAACGAAAGTGGACATTCGGGGGATCCTTCGAGGCTGGCAGTTCCTGGCCAGTACCGCCTCCTTGATGCTCTGCGCGAACGCCTGCGGTACATGCACTACAGCTTACGGACCGAGGAGGCGTATGTCTACTGGGTGCGTGGCTTTGTGCGCTGGTCGGGGCTGCGCCATCCGCGCGAGCTCGGCGCCGCGGAGGTGATGCTGGCCAACGAGCGGCGCGTCGCGGCGTCCACGCATCGGCAGGCGCTCAGTGCGCTGCTCTTTCTCTATCGCGAGGTGCTCGGCGTCGACATGCCGTGGCTTCAGGAGCTCGGCCGCCCGGTGCCGAAGAAGCGCATCCCCGTGGTCCTCACGCAGTTCGAGGTGCAGACGCTGCTCGCGCGCATGGGCGATGGCGTCACGGGCCTGCTGGCGCGGCTCCTGTACGGCACCGGCATGCGCCTGCTCGAAGGCATCCGCCTGCGCGTGAAGGACGTCGATTTCGTGCGCCAGGTGATCGTCGTGCGCGACGGCAAGGGCGGCAAGGATCGCGTCGTCATGCTGCCGCGCGCCCTCGAAGGTCCGTGCGCGCGCAACTGCTGCACGCGCGCCGTCTCTGGCGGCTCGATCAGGAGCAGGGCCGCAGTGGCGTGTATCTCCCGCATGCCTTGTCGGCGAAGTACAAGCACGCGGCCGAGAGCTGGGCCTGGTTCTGGGTCTTCCCGGCCGACGCGGTGAGCAGCGACCCGCGCAGCGCGGCCGTGCACCGCCACCACATCCACGAAAAGCGCCTGCAGCGCGACCTGAAGGCCGCCGTCGATGCCGTCCGCATCGCCAAGCCCGCCACCGTGCATACGCTGCGCCACTCCTTCGCCACGCACCTGCTGCAGGCCGGTACCGACATTCGCACCGTGCAGTCGCTGCTCGGCCACGCCGATGTGTCGACGACCATGATCTACACGCACGTGCTGAAGTCGTCGGCGGCCGGCACGTCGAGCCGCTCGACGGTTTGATGATCGACCTGCGCGAGGCCGCCGACGTCGACGTCGATGACGGTGCGAGCGGCAACAACGACAACAACGACAACGACGACGCTCGACCCCGCCGCCCACCGCGCGCCCGCGAGCCATCGCCCCCTTACCGCGTCACCCCGTGCTACGCCCTTACGCCGAGCTTCACTGCCGCAGCAGCTTCAGCTTTCTGACGGGCGCCTCGCACCCCGAAGAGCTGGTCGAGCGCGCGGTCGCGCTCGGCTACGCTGCGCTGGCTATCACCGACGAGTGCTCGCTCGCCGGCGTCGTGCGCGCCCATGCCGAGGCCAAGGTGCACGCGGAGCAGGCCAAGACCGATTCCGTCAACAACAACAACAACAACAACAACAGCGGCAACGGCAACGGCCAACAACCCATACGTCTCCTCATCGGCAGCGAGATGAGGCTGGTCATGCCCGGAGAGGAAGAAGCGCAGCGCCAGCGACAACTGGAACCGTGCGAGGAAGAAGACGATAACGATGACGAAGATGCAGATGTGCGAACGAAGACACGACCCGCGGTCGCGGCGCCCGAGTCGTCCGCCCCGGCCCCGAGGCTCAAGCGCATCGGCCGTGCGGAGATCGCTGCTCTCGCGCCGCACGCCCGTCTCGTGCTGCTCGCGAAGACGCGGCGTGGCTACGCCAACCTTTCTCTCTGGATCACGGTGGCGCGGCGGCGCGCCGAGAAGGGCAGCTATGTCGCGTACCCGGGCGATCTCGAAGGCAAGGCGCCCAACGCCGACAAGCTCGCAGGCCTGCCCGAATGCTACGCGCTGCTCGTGCCTTCGATCGACCAGAGCGAAGAAGAGATCTTCGCCCACGCGAGCTGGCTGCTGCGCTGGCTGCAGGCCGATCGCTGCGCCATCGCCCTCGAGCTTCTGCATCGTCCCGGCGACGACGATCTGGTCGATCGCGTCGTTCGCGTCGCCCAACGCACAAAGTTGCCCATCGTGGCCGCCGGCGACGTTCTGATGCACCTGCGGTCGCGCAAGCCACTGCAGGACGCGCTCGTCGCCACGCGTCTGGGGTTGCCCATGTCGGAATGCGGCTTCGCGCTCGCCCCCAACGCCGAGCAGCACTTGCGCTCGCGAGGGCGGCTCGCTGCGCTCTATCAACCCGAGTGGCTGGCGCAGTCGGTGGCGATCGCCGACGCGTGCGAGTTCTCGCTCGACGAGCTGCGTTACGAATATCCCGAAGAGATCGTGCCGCCCGGCGAGACGCCGGCATCGCATCTGCGCAAGCTCACTTACGCCGGTGTCCCGGGGCGCTTTCCGAACGGCCTGCCCGAGAAGCATCGCGCAATGATCGAGCAAGAGCTCGCCACCATTGCCACGCTGGCGTACGAGGCCTACTTCCTCACCGTCGCCGACATCGTGACCTGGGCCAAGAGAAAGAAAATCCTCTGCCAGGGCCGTGGCAGCGCCGCCAACTCCATCGTCTGCTACTGCCTCGGCGTCACCGAGGTCGATCCCGATCGGGCGACCCTGCTGTTCGGCCGCTTCCTCAGCGTCGAGCGCAAGGAGCCACCCGACATCGACGTCGATTTCGAGCACCAGCGCCGCGAGGAGGTCATCCAGTACATCTACGGCAAATACGGCCGGGAGCGCGCGGCACTCGCCGCCGTGGTCATCAGCTACCGGCCGCGCTCGGCGCTGCGCGACGCCGGCCGGGCACTCGGCATCGATCTGCAGCGCATCGAGGCCGTCTCCAAGAGTCAGCACTGGTTCGACGGCCGCGGCATCGCACCCGAGCGTCTGCGCGAGAACGGCTTCGACCCGGAAGCGCCGGTCGTGAAGCTGTGGATGGATCTCACCGGCCAGCTCATCGGCTTTCCGCGCCACCTTTCCCAGCACCCCGGTGGCTTCGTCATCGCCAGAGACCGCATCGAAGACCTCGTGCCGGTCGAGAACGCGGCGATGGAAGACCGCAGCGTCATCCAGTGGGACAAGGACGACCTCGAGTCCCTGCGCCTGCTCAAGGTCGACATTCTCGCTATCGGCATGCTGAGCGCGATCCGCCGTTCGCTCGAGCTCATCGGTGCCAAGCTCGATCGCGCACCGCTCGAGATGCAGGAGATCGAGGAGGGCGACACGCCCACCTACGACATGATCTGCCGCGCCGACACGGTCGGCGTGTTCCAGATCGAGAGCCGCGCGCAGATGAGCATGCTGCCACGCCTGCAGCCGCGCTGCTACTACGACCTGGTGGTCGAGGTGGCGATCGTGCGGCCCGGCCCCATCCAGGGCGGCATGGTTCATCCCTATCTGAAGAACCGCTCCCTGCCCAGGGAAGAGATCGATTGTCCCGACGGTTTATGGCCGGTGCTCGAACGCACGAAGGGCGTGCCGATCTTCCAGGAGCAGGTGATGCAGATCGCCATGACAGCGGCCGATTTCACCGCCGGCGAAGCGGATTCCCTGCGTCGTGCCATGGCGGCGTGGAAGCGGCGCGGTGGGCTGTCACCCTTCCACGAGAAGCTGGTCGGCCGGATGGTCGCGAACGGCTATACCCTCGAGTACGCCGAGCGCATCTTCAAGCAGATCCAGGGCTTCGGCGAATACGGCTTTCCGGAAAGCCACGCCGCCGGCTTCGCCCTGCTCGCCTACGTCAGCAGCTGGATCAAGTGCCACCACCCCGACGCCTTTCTCGCCGGCCTGCTCAACGCCCTGCCGATGGGCTTCTACGCGCCGGCGCAGCTGGTGCGCGACGCGCGTGCGCATGGCGTCGAGGTGCGGCCGGTCGACGTGCGCGTGAGCGCGTGGGAAAGCACGCTGGAGGGTGAGGGCAGTCTTCACTCCCGCCGTCTTTGGCCGGTGCGCCTCGGCCTCGACCGCATCGGCGGCCTGGCCGAAAAGGTCGGCGAGCGCATCGTCGCGGCGCGCGCCGAGGCGCCCTTCGCCAGCACCGAAGACCTGGCCCGGCGCGCCCGACTCGACGCCCACGCCCTGGCCGCGCTGGCCAATGCCGATGCCCTGCGCGGGCTCGATGGCCATCGCCACCAGGCGGCCTGGGCGGTCGCCGGCATCGACACCCGGCCGACCGAGATGCTGCGCGCCACGCGCACCGAAGAAGCGCCGGTGCGGCTCGCCGCGCCGAGCGAGGCCGAGAGCACGCTGGCCGACTACCGCGCTCTCGGCCTCACCCTGCATCGCCATCCGCTCGCCTTGCTGCGCAGCCAGCTCGCCGAGTTCAAGGTCGAGCCGGCGTCGCACCTGCACGGCTTCCCGCACGGCCGGCTGGCGCGGGCGAGCGGCCTGGTCACGCACCGGCAGCGGCCCGAGACGGCCAAGGGCACGGTCTTCGTCACCCTCGAAGACGAGACCGGCGCGGTCAACGTCATCGTCTGGCCGAAGATCGCCGAGCAGCAGCGCAAGCCCTTGCTCGGCGCGACCCTGCTCACCGTCTACGGCCAGTGGCAGCGCCAGGGCGAGGGCGACAGGGCGGTGATGCACCTGCTCGCCGCCCGGCTGATCGACCACACGGCGCTGCTGCAGGGCCTGGTCAGCCGCAGCCGCGACTTTCGCTAGCCGGCGCAGATGGTTACCACCGCGAGGCGTCCGCCAGGGCCACTCCGGCAAAATCGTCATCACGATGAGCACCCAGTTCGTCACCCCCGAATTGCGCGACTGGATCGTCTCGCAGGCCGCCGCCGGGCATACGCCCGAGGCCGTCCTCGACGCCATGAAGGCGAGCGGCTGGGACGAGTCGATTGCCATGGTCGCGCTCGAGACGACGCTGCGCGAGCATCTCGATCCGGCAGCGGCCGGCGGCCACGCCGAGCCCGAAGCGCCGCGGCGCCCGCTGCCCGGCCGCGCGATCTCGGCCGCCACGCCGCAGGTCGCCGCGGGCGACCGCGACGTCGCCGTGCTGATGGCCCTCGCCAACCCGCGCGTCGTCGTCTTCGGCGATCTGCTCTCGGCCGCCGAGTGCGAGGAGCTCATCGCCCTGGCCGGCGCCCGCCTGTCGCGCTCCGAGACGGTCGAGACGCGCACCGGGGCGAGCGAGATCAACGAAGCGCGAACCAGCGAAGGCATGTTCTTCCTGCCGGGAGAATTCCCGGTCTGCGCCCGGCTCGAGGCGCGCCTCGCCCGGCTGCTCGACTGGCCGCTCGAGAACGGCGAGGGCTTGCAAATCCTGCGCTACCGGCCGGGCGCCCAGTACAAGCCGCACTACGACGACTTCGACCCCGACGAGCCCGGCACGCCGACCATCCTGAAGCGAGGCGGCCAGCGTGTCGCCTCGATCGTCTGCTACCTCAACACGCCGGCGGCCGGCGGCGCCACCGTCTTTCCCGATGCCGGCCTCGAGGTCACGCCGATCCGCGGCAACGCAGTCTTCTTCAGCTACGACCGGCCACACCCGGCGACCCGTTCCCTGCACGGCGGCGCGCCGGTCACGGCCGGCGAGAAATGGGTCGCCACCAAGTGGATGCGAGAAGGCCGGTTCGAGTAGCGCGCTTGTCAACCGGGACGCCGCTGCCGGCGTTGTGACGCCGAGCAATCGGCTCCATCACTGCATCCCCTGGGAGAGAAACCTAATGAAGACCCTCATCGTCGCCGCCGTCGTCTCGGCTTTCAGCCTGGGCGCCGTCGCCGCCAGCCACATGGAAAAGGGCGCTTCGGCTCCCATGGCCAAGCCGATGGCTGCGCCGATGGTCGCCCCGGCCTCCGCGCCGATGGCGCACAAGACCATGAAGGCCAAGAAGGCCATGAAGATGAAGAAGGCTGCTTCGGCTGCCTGAGCCACTTCGAGAAATAACTAGAACAAACGAAAAGCCCGGCCTCGGCCGGGCTTTTTCATGGCCGATCGGGATTCAGGCACGCGCTTGCGAAGCGAACCCGAACGGCAGGCTGCGCTGAAGCCGCCGCTTTTTCCGGTCTTCCCAGGTTTCGGGACCTTCGAGCGCCCAGTTGGCGATGCAGCCAGCCAGCTCGGCGCTCTCGAGGCGCCGGAAGGCGTGCCCAGGGCCGGTGGCAGGCCAGGCACCGAGGCGCAATCGCCAAGGCAGCGCCGCGCTGGCCGAAGAGACCCAGTACACGCATTTCTTCGCCCGCCAGAAGTCATGGCGCTCGAAATTGACCCGTCCCGCGAAGCCGGTCTGCGCCTCGAACAGAGCGTAGCCGTCGTCGAGCTCGACCACGCTCATGCCGATGTCGCCGGGCGAGTCGCCGGCGCCCCGGTAGACGAGGTGGACGCGCTGGATCCGCGCCGCCGCGAGCCGGTCGAGTTCGACCTCGTCGCGGTAGACGACGATGTCCTGATGCTGCCAGAGGGTTCGCCAGGTGCTCTTCATCGCCGGTCCGCCGTGTCGCTGGAAAGGGCCGACCTTAGCCCCGTCCGTGGCGCGAAGCTGTGACGAGGCGAAACGATCTCGGGCCGGCGGCTACGGTGCCGCCCCGGCGGGCAGGTTCTCGATCGTCACCGGTTCGATCCGGTCGGCCGGGTCGAAGCCGAAGATGCGGCCGAAGAAGGACAGCTCGGCCTCGAGGGCGCGCCGGATGTGCCGGGCCTGGCGAAAGCCGTGCTGCTCGCCTTCGAAAAGCAGGTAGGCGACCGGCAGACCCTTCGCCTTGACGGCCGCGAACATAGCCTCGGCCTGGCTCGGCGGCACCGCCTTGTCCTCAGCGCCCTGGAACAGGATCAGCGCGCTCGACAGCCGCTCCGGAAAGTTCACCGGCGAGCGCTCGCGGTAGAGGGCGGCCTCGGCTGGATACGGGCCGATCAGCGAGTCGAGGTAGCGCGACTCGAACTTGTGCGTGTCGCGGGCCAGGGCCTCGAGGTCGCTGACGCCGAAGTGGCTGGCGCCGGCGTGGAAGACCTTGCGAAAGGTGAGCGCGGCCAGGGTCGTGAAGCCGCCGGCGCTGCCGCCACGGATCGCCAGGCGCTCCGGGTCGACGTCGCCACGAGCGACCAGGAAGCGTGCCGCGTTGACGACATCGTCGACGTCGACGATGCCCCATCGGCCCTCGAGCCGCTGCCGGTAGGCGCGGCCGTAGCCGGCCGAGCCGCCGTAGTTGACATCGACGATGGCGAAGCCGCGCTGCGTCCAGTATTGCAGGCTCGGTCGCAGCGCCGCGTTGGTGGCGCCGGTCGGCCCGCCGTGGCTGATGACGACGAGCGGCGGCAGCGTGCCGGGCTCGCCGCGAAAGGCCGCGTTCTTCGGCGCGTAGAAGAAGGCGTGCGCGGTCGCGCCGCCTTCGGTCGGGAACTCGATCGCCTCGGCCACCGAGACATCGCCGGCGTCGAAGGCGAGTTCGCTGGAGCGGCGCAGCACGCACGCCTCGCTCGTCGCGAGATCGATGCGGACCAGCGACTCGACCGCGTGCTCCGACGCCGCGAAGCAGGCGACGAAGCCGTCGCCGACCTGGAGCTCGCGCATCCAGCAGAACGGCGTCTCGACGATCGCGAAGCCGCTACCGTCGTCGGCGAGCCGCGCCAGATGCGAGCGGCCGCCTTGCTCGTACAGGCAAACGATGGCGCCGTCGGCCTCGAAGCCGTACATGGACATCGCGAACTGCCACTGCGGCTCGCCGAACTCGGCCGCCATCGGGTGCAGGGCCAGGGTGCGGCCGCCGCGCTCGCGGTACAGGTTCCACCAGCCGCTGCGGTCGGAAGCGAAGTGCAGCTCGCCGGCCGGCGACCACTCGGGCTGGAAGATCGATTCCGACGCGCCACCGGCGACGTGGCGCGCTGCCGCGAGCCGGCCGCCGTCCTCGATCCGAGCGACCCACAGGTCGCTGCCCTCCCAGGGCATGTGCGCGTGGTCCCAGCTCAGCCAGGCGAGCAGGTGGCCGTCGGGCGAGAGCCGCGGGCTCGAGAAGAAGTCGTGGCCGCTCGCCAGCACCGACTCGTCGCCCGATGCGAGGTCGATGGCGACGATCGTGTTCACCGCTTCACCTGGCGCCGAATGGTCCTCGCGGACCGCGATCAGGCGGCCGCGTGAGGTATCGATCGCCGCGTCGGCATAGCGAAGCGCAGCGCCCTTCGTGACTGCTTGCGGTACGCCGCCGTGGCGCAGCCGGTAGATGCGCTGGTCGCTGTCGTTGCTGAAGAAGAGCTCGCCGTCTCTCGTGACAACGAAGGCGCCGCCGCCGTACTCGTGGACACGCGTGCGCACGTCGAAGGGCGCCGGGTTGAGGTCGCGGCAGGCGCCGCCCGCGTCGCACTCGACGACGACGTTGCGGCCACCCTCGGCCGGCCGGCCTTCGCTGCTGAAGATCGAGCCGCCGGCGATCGCGAGCTGGCCGAAGCGCACGTTCGCCGCGGCCAGCCGCGCCGCCGCGAGCCCGGAGACCCAGCTGCCGAAGGGCGCGCTCTGCACCGCCATCAGTAGACGACCACCGAGCGGATCGACTCGCCGCGCTTCATGAGCGCGAAGCCTTCGTTGATGTCCTCGAGCTTGAGCCGATGCGTGATCAGCTCGTCGATGGCGATCTTCTTGTCCATGTACCAGTCGACGATCTTCGGCACGTCGGTGCGGCCGCGGGCGCCGCCGAAGGCCGAGCCCTTCCACTGCCGGCCCGTGACGAGCTGGAACGGCCGCGTCGCGATCTCGGCGCCCGAGGGCGCGACGCCGATGATGAACGACTGGCCCCAGCCCTTGTGGCAGCACTCGAGCGCCTGACGCATCGTCGTCGTGTTGCCGATGCATTCGAAGCTGTAGTCGGCGCCGCCGTCGGTGAGCTGGACGATGCTATCGACGACGTTCGGCACGTCCTTCGGGTTGATGAAGTGTGTCATGCCGAACTTGCGTGCCATCGCCTCGCGGCCGGGATTCAGGTCGACGCCGATGATCCTGTCGGCGCCGACCAGCTTCGCGCCCTGGATGACGTTGAGGCCGATGCCGCCGAGGCCGAACACGACGACGTTGGCGCCGTATTCGACCTTGGCCGTGAACAGCACCGCGCCGACGCCGGTGGTGACGCCGCAGCCGATGTAGCAGACGACGTCGAAGGGCGCGTCCTTCCTGATTTTCGCCAGCGCGATCTCGGGCACGACGATGTGGTTGGCGAAGGTCGACGTGCCCATGTAGTGGAGCAGGGGCTTGCCGCCGATCGAGAAGCGGCTCGTGCCGTCGGGCATCAGGCCCTTGCCCTGGGTGGCGCGGATCTTCTGGCAGAGATTGGTCTTCCTCGACAGGCAGAACTTGCACTGCCGGCATTCGGGCGTGTAGAGCGGGATGACGTGGTCGCCGGGGGCAAGCGACGTCACGCCGGCGCCGACCTCGAGCACGACGCCGGCACCCTCGTGGCCGAGGATGGCCGGGAACATGCCCTCCGGGTCTTCGCCCGAGAGCGTGAACCAGTCGGTGTGGCAGATGCCGGTGGCCTTGATCTCGACCAGCACTTCGCCGGCCTTCGGTCCTTCGAGGTCGACGGTTTCGATGGTCAGCGGCTGGCCCGCTTTCCAGGCCACGGCGGCTTTCGTTTTCATGCGGTGACGGCGCTTTCCTGAGCGGTGTGGGCGGAAGAGGAGGCCGGTATTCTCGCCGCCGCCTTGATCAGGTCGGCCGCCTTCTCGGCGATCATGATCGTCGGCGCGTTGGTGTTGCCGCTGACGATGCTCGGCATGATCGAGGCGTCGACGACGCGCAGGCCCGTGACCCCATGCACGCGCAGCTCGGCATCGACGACGTCGAGCGGCCCGCTGCCCATGCGGCAGGTGCCGACCGGGTGGTAGATCGTGTCGGCATGGCCGCGGATGAAGGCTTCGATCTCGGCGTCGGTCTTCGCGTTGGCCGAGGTCGCCAGCTCGCGCGCGCCGTGACCGGCCAGCGCCGGTTGCGACAGGATGTGCCGCATCGCCTTGAAGCCGCGCACCAGCCGCGCCATGTCGTCGGGCTCGGCGAGAAAGTTCGGGTCGATCAGCGGCGCCGCCAGCGGATCGGCGCTGGCCAGCGTGACGCTGCCGCGGCTCTTCGGTTGCAGCAGGCAGACGTGGCAGGAGTAGCCGTGCCCGAACACGGTCTTTCGGCCATGGTCGACCAGCTTGCCGATCACGAAATGGAATTGCAGGTCTGGCCGCGCTTCGTTCGGGCTGCTGCGGATGAAGCCGCCGGCCTCGCCGAAGTTGGTTGTCAGCAAGCCGCGGCGATGCCGCCGCCATTCGAAGATGCCTTTGACGACGTTGACGATGCCGGTCAAAGACAGGCCGAACAAGTCCTTCAGGTGCGGTGCGTCGAGCACCTGGACGACGTCGACGTGATCGTGGAGGTTGCGGCCGACGCCAGGCAGGTCATGGGCGACGGCGATGCCGCGCTCGCGCAGATGTGCCGCCGGGCCGATACCCGAGAGCATCAGGATCTGCGGCGATTGCAGCGCACCGGCGGCGAGCAGCACTTCGCAGCGCGCCAGGAATATCTTCGTCGCGCCGTCGACACGCACTTCGATGCCGATGGCACGGCCGTTCTCGATGAGGATCCGCGTGGTGTGCGCGCCTGTGACGACGCTGAGGTTCGGTCGCCCGAGGTTGGGCGTCAGGTAAGCCTTGGCGGCGCTGAAACGCTCGCCGTTCCTGTGCGTCACCTGGTAGACGCCGATGCCTTCCTGGCGCGCGCCGTTGAAGTCGGCGTTGCCGGCATGGCCGGCCTGCTTCGCCGCCTCGACGAAGATCGGCCCGAACCGATGCGGACTGCGCGGGTCCATGACGTTGAGCGGGCCGCCGCTGCCATGCAGCGCATCGGCGCCGCGCTCGTTGTGCTCGGTGCGCTTGAAGTAGGGCAGGACGTCGTTCCAGGCCCAGCCCGCGTTGCCCTGGGCGGCCCAGCCGTCATAGTCGTCGCGCTGGCCGCGGATGTAGATCATGGCGTTGACCGAACTCGAGCCGCCCAGCACCTTGCCGCGCGGCTGATAGCCGCGCCTGCCGCCCAGGCCCGGCTGCGGCACGGTGTGGAAGGCCCAATTGGCGGCGCCGTTCTTGGCCAGCACGGCCAGGCCCGCCGGGCAGTGGATGAGCACGCTCTTGTCGACTGGCCCCGCCTCGAACAGGGCGACGCTGATCGCCGGGTCTTCCGTGAGCCGTGCCGCGAGCACGCAGCCGGCCGAGCCGCCGCCGACGATGACGTAGTCGAACGTCTGCGCGGCGCTTGTTTTCTCTGCGTTCATCGCCCCACCGCCTTTCTCGAACCATCCTCGAAGACCTCGTCGTCGCGCACCGCGGTGCCGCGCTCGTCGAGCTCGCGCTCTCGCTTGACGCGACCGCGCTCGTCGTAGATGCGCTCGCCGCGCAGCCGCCCTTCGGCATCGAAGCTCTGGTGCGTGCCGGTCGGCAGCTCGCTCCGGCCGCCGGTCGCTGCGACCCGCCACGCGCCCTCGAACGACTTCTTGCCGTTGTCGTGGAAGCGGGTCTCGCGGCGCAGCGTGGCCCCGTCGGCACTGACGAACTCGGTGCGTTCCCTCGGCTGCCCGTTCAGGTACCAGCTCGCCTCCGAGACCAGCTCGCCGCCGCGCTCGCCGGCGCGCCAGCGGCGCTCGCGCACCAGCTTGCCCGACTCGTGGAATTCCTGCTCGAGCGTCGTGATGCGTCGCGGCCGCTCGCCGGCCAGCGCCAGCCACTGCATCTCGCGGCGCTTCGTGCCGTCGGCGGCGAACGAGCGCTCGACGCCGCCGCCGGTCGTCACTTCCATCAGCTCGCGGACCGCGCCGTTGTCCCACAGCGTCTCGCTCTTTCGGCGCTCGCCGCGCTCGAACGACACGCAGGCTCGCGGCTGCCCCTTGCTCGCGTAGAGCGTGACGGTCGACACGGCGCCGGCGTGGCCGCAGGCCGTCTTGTCGTCGAAGTCGCCGCCGAGCATCGGCCGCGTCGCGCAGCGCAGCTCGGCGAGCTGGCCTTGCGCCGTGAACTCGGCGACCGCCTGCTCGCGATCGTCGTCGCCGTAGCCGGCGACGCGCTTCAGCTGCCCGCTCGGATACCAGCTGCGCGCGAGCCCGGTGTTGCGGCCGTCGCGGTAGCTCTCTTCCTTGATCAGCACGGGCTTCGCGCCGGCCTCGGCGCGGCTCCATTCGCGGGCCAGGCCGTCCTGGTTGCCGCGCTCGTTGACGTGATGCTCGCGCTCGAGCACGCCGTCCTTGAAGTAGCGGACGACGCCCATGAACCTGCCGCGCTGCAGCCCCTGCTCGCGCACCACCGGGCCGCCCTCGCCGTCGCGGCAGCGCATCAGGCCGGTCTTGCCTTCGGTGGTGTAGCCGTTGTTCGGATTGACCGGCTCGCCGTTCAGCTCGCAGACCTGGATGGCGAACGTCGGCGCGGCTAAGCACGCCGCGGCGAGCGCGAGACCGGTCGATGAAGCAAGTGAGCGCAGCACGCGCGGATTGTGCCGCGCGCCCCGCGCGGGTTTTCGAGGATGGCGACCGTCAGAGCAACTGATCGGAGACGAACCATCCGAGCAGCATGTTGTGCAGGCGCAGCCAGAAGGTCGACTCGGGTTCGACGGTGAGGATCATCTCCTTGTCGTCTTCGACCGTCAGCCATTGCAGATCCCGGCTTTTCGGCGCGAAGCGCACCTTGTAGGCGCCCTCGAGCTTGCTGATGTTGATGACGCGCAGCAGCTCCTTCGCCAGCGCCGGGTTGTCGATGAACATGCCGAACTCGGTGTTGGTGCTCGCCGAGCGCGGGTCAAGGTTCATCGAGCCGATGAAGATGATCCGCTTGTCGATGATCGCCGTCTTTGCATGGAGGCGCCCGAGCGAGGTGCCGAACATGCCGAGCCGCTTGGTCGTCTGCGTGCGCGTCGGGCTCAGCTCGTAGAGGTCGACGCCGGCCTCGAGCATGGCCGGGCGATAACGGGCATAGCCGTTGTGCACCAGCGGTTCGTCGGTGGCGGCGAGCGAATTGGTGATGACGGTGACCTTGACTTTTTCGCTCTCGAGCCGGCGGATCGAGGCCATGCCGGCGTCGCCCGGGATCATGTAAGGGGAGGTGAGGACGAGGTCGCTCTTCGCCTGCCAGACCTGCATCATCACGTTGTTGGTGACGCTGGTTTCGAAGGCGATCTTCGGCGTCATCGACAACAGCTTTTCGGGCGGGTCGGCGAAGGCGCGCGCCAAGCCCCACTCCAGGCCGACCTGGCCGGTGTCGAAGTCCTCGCTGAGCGGGCCGTAGCCGAGCAGGTCGACGGCCGGTGGGTCGATGGGCGGCGAAGGCGGCAGGCTCGCGAGCAGCGCCTCGAAGGCCTTCTGCCGCACGACCGGGTCGCCGATCGGCTCGCCCACCGCCTCGATCGGGTAGACGACCTCGCTGTTCCAGTAGCGGTCAAAGATGGCCGACATGTTCTTGACGACCGCGCCCATGACGAAGGCGTCCATGTCGACGAAGTTCGATTCGGCGCTGCGCAGGAAGTACTCGTCGCCAATGTTGCGCCCGCCCACGACGGCCATCACGCCGTCGGCCAGGAACATCTTGTTGTGCATGCGGTGGTTGAGCCGCCCGAAGTCGAAGATCGAGGCCGTGTAGCGCCCGGCGACGCCGCTTGTGCGGGCGCAGCAGAACGGGTTGAAGAGGCGCACCTCGAAGTTCGGATACGACGACAGGCCGCGCAGCAGCCAGTCGGTGTGCGTCGTGTACAGGTCGTCGACGAGCAGGCGCACGCGCACGCCGCGCACCGACGCGTCGCGCAGCGCGGTCATCAACAGCCGGCCGGTCCGGTCGTTCTCGAACTGGTAGTACTGGACGTCGAGCGAGTTGGTGGCCCGCTGCGCGAGCTGGACTCGCGTGTCCAGCGAGAAGGCGCCGAGCGGCATCAGCCGCACGCCGGTCTGGTCGTCGGCCGGCGACGAGGCACGGGCGATCTTGACGAGCGGGCTGTCAGCGCTCAGCGGGAGCGAGAGCGTGTCTGTCTTGCCGACGTTGGTTGGCAACGTGCCGCAGCCGGCCAGGCAGACCGCGCAGGCGGCCAGCGCTGCCAGGGCGACCCGCTCGAGCCGGCCGCGCCGGCGCGCCGGGTCCGCGACGGCGTCGGCGGATCGCCGGCGTGCATCGGCTCGTCGCTGTTTCTCGTAAGATGAAGAACGCGCCAAATCGGAGGCTGCCATGAAGAAGCTCATTGCGTTCCTGGGATTGCTTGTCTCGTTGACGACATCGTCATACGCAGCATTGGATGTCGGAGATGCAGCCCCCAACTTTACAGCGCAGGCGGCGCTGGCGGGCAAGGTCTACAAGTTCTCGCTCACCGAGTCGCTGGCCAAGGGGCCGGTCGTGCTCTATTTCTTTCCCGCCGCGTTCTCGGTCGGCTGCTCGATCGAGGCGCACGAGTTCGCCGAGTCGATCGCCAAGTTCGAGGCGCTCGGCGCCACCGTCATCGGTGTGTCGAGCGACGACATCGACACCCTCGGCAAGTTCTCGGTGCAGGCCTGCCAGGGCAAGTTCCCGGTCGCTTCCGACAATTCGCAGGCGATCATGAAGTCGTACGACGCCATCATGGCGCTGAAACCCGACTTCGCCAACCGCATCTCCTATGTGATCGCGCCGAACGGCAAGGTCCTCTACAACTACCAGAGCCTGAACCCGAGCCGGCACGTCGAGAAGACGCTCGCTGCGGTGAAGGACTTCACGCAGACGAAGGCGCGCCAATGACGTTTCCCATGCTGTGTTCGCGGCGCTCGCTGGCGCTGCTGGCGGCCGCCTCTGCGCTGGTTGGCTCGGCCTTCGCGGTGCCATTCCCGCCGCCGCCCGAGCCCTCGCTCAACCAGGAGCTGCAGGACGCCCGCTGGCCGGCCGACATCGTCATCGTCGCCGACCGCTACATCACCAGCTATCCGACCGGGCCGGTGGCCGCCTCGGCCCGCGCCGACATGGAGAAGGCGCGCAACACCAAGCGCCTGCTCGAGCGCAGCGACATCCGCCTCTACCGCGGCGACTTTCTCGTGCGCGGCGCGGCGCCCAGCCTGTACGACGACGTGCGCAAAGCGGCGCTCGCCGACAAGGAAGCGGCGGCGCGCATGGCCCGGCTGTACCAAGACGGCGACGGCGGCGTCGCGGCCAACCCCTCGCGCTACGTCGGCTGGTTGCAGTACGCGGCGGCGCTCGGCAACGCGGCGGCCAGCTACGAGCTGGCTGTCTTCTATCGCAAGTCCGACCAGCCGGCACTGGCCGCGCCCTACGAAGCACGTGCTGAAGAGCTGGGCTTCAAGGCGCCGAACGCCCTCGACAACGTCCGCAAGTAAGAGCTTGTCCGTGACGGCATCGCGCCTGACCCTGGCCCAGGCCGGCATCGCCTGGCTCGCGGTGCTGGTCGCCCTGGCCGTTCTCGACGGCGTCTGGCTGGGCGTCCTCACCAAGGACCTCTATCGGCGCGAGATGGGCAGCCTGATGGCCGACTCGTTCCGCGCCGTGCCGGCAATCCTCTTCTACCTGCTCTATCCGGCCGCGCTGGTCTACCTCGTCCTGTGCAATCAGCCCACGGGTTGGCTCGATGCGGCGCTGCGCTCGGCCGTGCTCGGCCTGGCCGCCTACGGCGCCTACAACCTCACCAACCTCGCCATCGTGCGTGGTTGGCCGGTCGGGCTCAGCCTGATCGACTGGACCTGGGGCGGCGTCGTGTCGGCGCTCGCCGGCAGCGTCGGCTACTGGGCGAGCTGGGGCCGCGCCTAGCCGCTGCGTCTAACGTGCCGCCACCTGCGGCGCGCCACCGGTGACGCGCCAGATCGCGTTGCCCACGTCGTCGGCGACGAGCAGGGCGCCGGTCTTGTCGATCGCCACGCCGACCGGTCGGCCGTAGGCATCGCCGTCGGCGCTGAGAAATCCGGTCAGCACGTCGACCGGGTCGCCCTGGGGTTTGCCGTCGACGAAGGGCACGAAGATCACCTTGTAGCCGCTGTGCGGCCGTCGGTTCCACGAGCCGTGCTGGCCGACGAACATGCCGGTGCCGAAGGCGGCGGGCAGGCTCGTCCCCTGCGATGCGGCGAGGCCGAGGGAGGCGGTGTGCGCGCCGAGCGCGTAGTCGGGCGCGATCGCCTTGACGACCATGTCCGGATGCGGCGGCTGCACTCGCGCGTCGACGTTCTGGCCGTAGTAGCTGAACGGCCAGCCGTAGAAGGCGCCGTCGTGCACCGACGTGAGGTAGTCGGGAACGAGGTCGCTGCCGATCTCGTCGCGCTCGTTGGCCACCGTCCAGAGCGTCGCCGATCCTGGCGTCGGGCCGGCGGTCCAGGCCATGCCGTTCGGATTGCGCAGGCCCGAGGCGAAGATGCGGTGCGCACCGCTGGCGCGATCGATCTCCCAGATCGCGGCACGCCCCTCCTCGGCGGCGAGGCCGTTCTCGCCGACGTTGCTGTTCGAGCCGACGGTCGCATAGAGCTTGGCGCCGTCGGGACTGGCGATCAGGTTCTTGGTCCAGTGGTGGTTGATCGGCCCGGCCGGCAGGTCGACGAGCTTCGTGCCGGCGCCGTCGAGGTGCGTCTGGCCCGCCGTGTAGGTGTAGCGGACGACGGCGTCTGAGTTGGCGACGTAGAAGTCGTTGCCGACCAGCGCCATGCCGAACGGCGAGCTGAGATGGTCGACGAACACCGTCTTCGTCTCCGCTGTGCCGTCGGCGCGCAGGCCGCGCAGCAGCGTGATGCGCTCGGCGCTCGGCGTGCCGGCGCCGGCCCGTTTCATCAACTGGCGCATGACGAAGCCCTTGATGCCCTTGCCGTCTTCCGGCTTGGGCGGCGCATTGGTCTCGGCGACGAGCACATCGCCGTTCGGCAGCACGTAGAGCCAGCGCGGATGGTCGAGGCCGGACGCGTAGGCGGCCACCGAGAGGCCGGCTGCGGCGATCGGCGTCGCGCCTTCGCTCCAGCCCTTGGCCGGGGCGACGTTCACGGTCGGCAGCAGGGTCTTGTGCGGCGCCGGCAGTCGCGGCGAGGGGCCCATGCCGGCGGCCACCGGCAAGGTCGCGGTTTCACCGCAGGCCGAGAGCAGGGCAGCCGCGGCCAGCGGCGCAAGAAGAAAGAGGGCGAGCGACGGTTTCATCGAAAGGTTCCGGAAGCAGGATGCGCCACTGTTGCGCGAGGCCCGTCCGTGCGTCGTAGGTCGGCGCCGGATTTGTCTGTCGGTCGTGCCCGCCAGCGCCGTGCGGCGGCGGACCACGATGAAATTCGTGCGAGCGCGAACGAGCGCACGAACCGGCTCGGCGTCTTTGTCGCACGGCCGCATCGCCGATGCCACACTGGGCGCAGATCTCCCGGAGTCGCCCATGCCGCGCAGCCACCGCCCGTTCGCCCGCCCGCTCAAGCTCTACGCCGCGGGCCACGCGTCGCTGCTCGCAGGAGCGTGGGCCATGCATGTCTCCGGATCGATGCTGCCGATGGCGCTCGGCGCCTCGGCCTGCCTGATGCTCACCGTCCCCCTGGTTCGCCACTTCATGACGAAGAAGGCGCACGCGCGGCGCGTGTAGGAGCCAGCCGACGGAGCAGGCTCCGTCCAGACGACCGGCGCAGGGCGCCGCAGCCGCTACGACGGCAGGCCCGCGTGCGGCAACCTTCGCTTCCTCATCTCACTCATCAGGAGCGAAAAAATGGACACCAGCAAACCCATGCTGACCGGGCTGTTCCGCGACCGCGACAGCGCCGAGCGCGCCTACCAGTCGATCTCGGACCGCGACTACGGGCGCGACGATGTCAACGTCGTGATGTCGGACGACACGCGCAAGCGCCATTTCGTGACCGACGGGCGCCAGACCGAACTCGGCAACAAGGCGGCCGAAGGCGCCGGCATCGGCGGCGCCATCGGCGGCAGCCTGGGCGCGATTGCCGCGGCCATCGCGGCGGTCGGCACGACCATCGCCTTGCCGGGACTCGGCCTCGTCATCGCCGGTCCGCTCGCCGCGGCCATCGCCGGTGCCGGCGCCGGTGCGGCCACCGGCGGCATCGTCGGCGCGCTGATCGGCTGGGGCATTCCGGAAGAGCGGGTCAAGGAGTACGACAAGGGCATCCGCGAAGGCGGCATCCTGATGGCCGTGCGTCCGCGCAGCGACGAGGACGCGAGCTTCTTCGAGAACTCGTGGAAAGCCAACCGCGGCGAGCACGTCTACCGGTAGACGTCGGCCCTGCGCTCGGCGATCTTTCGCTCGACCAGGACCTTCAGCGCCGCACCGCTCGGTGACGGCGCTGAAGGCGCGACGCGCAGGGCAGGCGGCAGGTACGGGTCGCCGCCTTGCGCGAACGCGCTTCGGTCTTCTCCGACTATCGGCGAGCCAATCACGATGCGCGCCGGCCGCAACGGCGATGCGCTCGGCCGGGAAGTCGGTGACTCGGTGGCCGCCTGCCTTGCCATTGCCGCCGAGTCGGCCACAGCCATCGGCGGCTGCGCCGCGATCATGGCGGCGACATCGGCCTTGATGCGCGGTCGCGAGCCGTCGTCGAGATAGGTCATGTGGCCACCCGGGTAGACGCGCAGGGCGAGGCCCGGCTTCGCGCCGAGCCTTCCCGTGTCGAGCTCGGTCTGGTGGAATGGCGTTGCGAGGTCGTGGTAACCGGCCAGCGACAAGACCTTCAGCGAGGGTCGCAGCGTTATCGCTGCCGCGAGATCAGGAATCGTGTCGGGCGGGTTGCGGCCGTCGTGCGAGAAATCCCAGCTATTGATAGCGTTCGAGAGCAGCGTATAGGTCGCCGTCGCCGTGTACTGCAACTCGCTCGTGAAGAGGCTGCGCGCGGCCGCGGTGAAAGGCGCGGTGACGAGCGTCGACGACGGGTCGCCGCCGGCCGCCAGCGCGCTGCCGTTGGGCGCCGCGATGCGCGCGTCGTAGCGGCCGATCAGCTGGCCGGTGAGCAGGCGGCTGCGGAAAGTCGTCGCGTCGAGGTCGACGTTGGTCGTCCACGCGTCGAGCGGGGCACCGGTGAGGTCGACCAGCTGATTTAGCAGAGCCGGCGCGGCCGGCTGGCGAAATTTCACCCACGCTGTCGCCGCCGGTCCGTAGCTTGCGGCGCTGAAATCGCGCAACTGCTGCGCGTAGGCATCGGCGTCGGTCGGCACCGGATGGGTCAGGGAGAACCATGCGCCGACCATGCCGTAGCTCGGAAAGCTGCCTTCGCAACTGATTGCCCCGGCGATGCCGTTCACATCGCAGTTCGAGTTGTAGTCAAGCACCGACGACTGCAGCACGACGCCGTCGAGCCGCATCGCCGCGGCGACCATCAGGTGCGCGAGCACGGCCGAGCGCGTCGTGCCGTAGGACTCGCCGAACAGGTAGGTCGGCGAGGCCAACCTCTGGTTGACGGCGGCATAGCGGGCGATGAAGTCGCGCATCAGGCCGGCGTCGCCGTCGACGCTCCAGAAGCTCTGGTTCAGGAAGGGTGCGATCGCTTCCGAGTAGCCGGTGCCGACGGCGTCGACGAAGACCAGGTCGGCGACGTCGATCAGGCTCTCGGCGTTGTCGACCAGTTGCGGCAGCGGGACCGTGGTTGAAGGCGCGTGCGTGACGACGCGGCGCGGCGCGAAGGAACCGAGGTGCAGCCAGACCGTCGCCGAGCCGGGGCCGCCGTTGTAGAAGTAAATGATCGGCCGGTTCGGCCCGGCCATCGCCGGCACCGTATAGGCGACGTAGAACATCGAGGCCTCGGGCGCGCCGCCCACCGGCGCGCGGGCGTTGACGTGGCCGGCGGTCGCGGTGTAGGCGATCGGCGCGCCGGAGACGGTGACGGTGTGCGTCGTTACGCTCGCCGCCTCGTCAGCGCTGGCGAGAAAAGCGCCGCCTGCGGTCGAGTAGGGCGTCGTGTCGACCAGGCCGGTCGGCGTGCCGCCGCCACCGGCGTCGCCGCCGCCGCCGCAGCCGGCGAGCCAGGCCGCGAGCAGCGCGGCGACGCAGAGACGGGCAGCCGAACGAGGCGTCATGAGCGGCCTCAGCGCGGGTTGATCTCGAGCAGCTCGATCTCGAAGTGGAGCGTCGCGTTGGGCGGGATCACGCCGCCCGCGCCGCGCTCGCCGTAGGCGATCTGCGCCGGGCAGACCAGCTTCGCCTTGCCGCCCACCTTCATGTGCTGCACGCCTTCGGTCCAGCAGGGAATGACGCGACCGAGCGGAAAGGTCGCCGGCGCCTTGCGCGAGTACGAGCTGTCGAACTCCTTGCCGTCGGGGAAAGTGCCGCGATAGTTCACCTTGACCGTGTCGGCTGAAGTCGGGCTCGGACCCTTGCCTTCGCGCAGCGACGTGTAGACGAGGCCGCTCGACATCGTCACGCCGCTCGCGGCGGCGGGCGCCGTCTTCTGCGCGACTGCCGGAGCCGTCATGCCGAAGGACAGCGTGGCGACGATGGCGAGGCCGATGCGGTGCGAGGAAAGGAAGGATGAATGGGTCATGACCTTGTTTACTTGCTCCAGGTGTCTCTTAACGTGGTGATGCGGTTCAGCACCGGCCGGTCCTGCGCGTGGTCGAGGCGATCGGTGACGAAGTAGCCGTGGCGCTCGATCTGGAAGCGCTCGTCGGTTTTCGCGTTCGCGAGCGCCGCTTCGACATGGGCGGTGACGACGCGCAGGCTCTGCGCATTCAGGCTCGCCTTGAAGTCCTTGCCGCCGGCGTCGGGCTGCGCGTCGGTGAAGAGGCGGTCGTAGAGGCGCACCTCGGCGGCGACGCCGTCGTCGGCGCCGACCCAGGTGATGGTGCCCTTGACCTTGACCGCATCGGCGCCCGGCGTGCCGCTCTGGGTGTCGGCGACGACGCGGGCAAGCACGGCGGTGACGCGCCCCGAGGCGTCCTTCTCCGCGCCGGTGCACTCGACGATGTAGCCGTACTTGAGGCGCACGCGGTTGCCCGGGAAGAGGCGAAAGAATCCCTTCGGCGGGTCCTCGGCGAAGTCGTCGCGCTCGATCCAGACCCGCGGGCCGAGCTGAAAGCGCCGCTCGCCGAGCTCGGGCCGTTGCGGATGCACCGGCGCATGGCAATCCTCGCGGTGCGCGTCGCTGCCGAACAGCTCGGCCCAGTTGCCGAGGCGCAGCTCGACCGGGTCGAGCACCGCCATCGCGCGCGGCGCCTTCGGGTCGAGGTCGTCGCGCAGGGCGATGTCGAGGCTGGCGTAGTCGGTCCAGCCGCCGGCCTTGCTCGTGCCGGCGCGCTCGCAGAGCATGCGGATCGATCCCGGCGTGTAGCCGCGGCGGCGCAGGCCGGCGATTGTCGGCATGCGCGGATCGTCCCAGCCGGTGACGATCTTCTCGTCGACCAGCTGCTTCAACTTGCGCTTGCTCGTGATGACGTAGGTGACGTTGAGCCGCGCGAACTCGTACTGGTGCGGCCGCGGCCGGGCGAGCAGGCCGAGCCTGGCCAGCCAGTCGAGCAGCCAGTCGTAGAACGGGCGCTGGTCCTCGAACTCGAGCGTGCAGATCGAGTGCGTCACGTTCTCGAGCGCGTCCTCGATCGGATGGGCGTAGGTGTACATCGGATAGATGCACCAGCGGTCGCCCGTGTTGTGATGCGTCGCCCGCTTGATGCGGTACAGCGCCGGGTCGCGCATGTTGATGTTCGGGCTCGACATGTCGATCCTGGCGCGCAGCACCGCGGCACCGTCGGCGAGCTCGCCATTCTTCATCTGGCGCAGGCGTGCCAGGTTCTCGGCCGGCGTGCGATCGCGGAACGGGCTGGCCGTGCCCGGCGTCGCGAAGTCGCCGCGATGCGCACGCATTTCTTCCGCGCTCTGCTCGTCGACGTAGGCGTGGCCGGCCTCGACCAGCGCCTCGGCGGCCCGGTACATGAAGTCGAAATAGTCGCTCGCGAAATAGAGGTGGCTGGTCGTCGCCTCGAACGGGCGGGCGGGTTCGGGCGCATGCCAGTCGAAGCCGAGCCAACGCACAGCGTCGATGATCGCGTCGACGTATTCCTGCTCTTCCTTTTCCGGATTGGTGTCGTCGAAGCGAAGATGGCAGATGCCGCCGTATTCAGCGGCCAGGCCGAAGTTGAGGGTGATGCTCTTGGCGTGGCCGATGTGCAGGTAGCCGTTCGGCTCGGGCGGAAAGCGTGTGCGGATGCGCGCCGGGTCGGCCGGCGCCCCGGCGTGATGCGCGGCGTCGCCGGGCGTGCCGGCGAATCGGCGCGACGCGTAGGTGCCCGCGGCGAGGTCGCGCTCGACGATGTGGCGCAGGAAATTGCTCGCCGGCGCGGCCGGTTCCTTGGGGCTGTTCATGAGAGGCTCGAAGCGAGCGGCATTCTAGGAGGTGAGGCATGCCCCTCCTTTACGTTGCGCAACAGGGAATTCGTCAACGAGGCCCCGGTGCCGTCGCGTTGTCGATGCATGCACGCTTCGTCGCGTGCGCAGCTAGAGAGAGACAAATGAATCGCTCACTCGTTCTTGCGGCCGCTGCGGCGGCGGCCTTGTTCACGGCCACCGCCGCGAACGCCGCGCGGGTCGACTGGTCGATCGGCATCAACCTGCCGCCGGTCGCGACCTATGTGTCCAATGGGCCCGCTTACCCGGCCTACTACGGCGCGCCGACCTACTACGCGCCGGCACCTGCCTTCTACGCGCCGGCGCCTGCCTACTACGGGCCGGCGCCCTACTACGACGCGCCGCGCGTCGTCGAATACGCGCCGCGTCCGCGCATCTGGCTGCCGCCCCCGCCGCGCCTGGCGTGGTTCCGAGGTCATGACCGCTGGCACCACGACGGCGATCACGACCGCGACGACCGCCGTTTCGACCGCGACGACCACCGTGGCGATCGCGACGACTACCGTGGCGATCATCGCGACGGCCGGGTCGACTGGCGGCGTTGAACCGCAACATCCGGGCCCCTTCTGCCGGGTTGCGGCAGGAACGCGGCCTTGGCCTACGAACGGTGTCGGAGATGCCCGGCGGTTCGTAGGTCCTGCGTCCGACCCGCGTCGCGGTCAGGCCTTTGCATGATGGTGGTTCGAAGGCGCGGTCGTGTTCGCGTCGCTTTAATCCACCCGCGTTCGCGCCAGGAGAAACCATCATGCCCATCCGAACCACCCTGCTTTCGACCGCGGCGCTGAGCGCGCTCGCTCTCGTCACCGCCTGTTCCTCGGCGCCGCCGCGCCGCGACGACCGGATCGCCGAAGCGCCAATCGTCACCGCGCCGGTCTACGGCGAATACGGCCAGGTCACCAGCATCGACGTCATCCCGATCGCCTCGCGCCCATCGGGCGCCGGCGCCATCATTGGCGCCGTGATCGGCGGCGTCGTCGGCAACCAGTTCGGCGCCGGCACCGGCCGTGCGCTGGCCACCGGCGCAGGCGTCGTCGGCGGTGCGGTCGCCGGCAACGCTGTCGAAATCCGGAACAAGCGCGACGACGAGGTCTTTCGCGTCGGCGTCCGTCTCGACAGCGGCGTGCAGCGCTACATAGACTTCCATCGCGTCGACGACTTGCGCGTCGGCGATCGGATCCGCTTCGACAACGGCCAGCTCTACCGCAACTGACCGTCGCGCGTGACTTCTCGGCCCGACGGCGCGTGCTGCGCCCCGGGCCGCTAGCGCTTCTAGCGCTTCTCGCGCAGGCGCGCCACTTCGCTCGCCACCATGCGCTGGGGCAGGCCTTCGCCCTGCAGCGAGAGCAAGGTGACGATGCCGTGGATGGCCAGGCCCAGTCCCCAGCCGAGCAGCGGAAAGACCGCCCAACGCGGACCGCCCGCGTAGGCGTTGACCGCGAAGAGACCGAGGTTGACGAGGACGAACACGAGCAGGTGGACGAGAAAGCCCATCTTGATGTCGACGCGACGGCGTGCGCGTCGCTCGAGCAGGCGTTCTTCGTCGATGGGTTTGGTGCGGTTCATGCTGCGTTCTCCCTGAGGTCGTGGCCTACATGGCCTTGAATCGGTGTGCGTGCAGGCGACTCACGACGAGCTTTTCGGGCCGGCCCTGCAGCTTCAACGTCAAGCGTCCGCTCTCTTCGCGTTCGGCCGAGGCGATCGCTTCGGCGCGCACCACGGTGCCGCGATGGATCTGCCAGAAGCGGCTTGCGTCGAGGCGCGGCACGAGCTCGCGCAGCGAGGTGCGGATCAGGTGCTCGCGCGTCGCCGTGATGACGCGCACGTACTTGTCGGCGGCCTCGAAGTAGACGACGTCGTCGATGCGCACCATGTGGATGGCGTTGCCGACGCCCACCTGCAGCACGCGCAGCGGCTCGCTGTCGGCGGGCGCGCTCGCAACGGCGCCGGTCGCGCCGAGCAGGCCGCGCAGGCGCTCGACGACGGCGCCGAGCTCCTTGGCCGGGCCTGTGTCCGAGCGGGCGGCGAGCGTGCCCTGCAGGCGCTTGACCGTCGCCTCGAGCCGCGCCGTCTGCACCGGCTTGAGCAGGTAGTCGACCGCCGCGCGCTCGAAGGCCTGCAGCGCGTACTGGTCGTAGGCGGTGACGAAGACGAGCAATGGGAACGGGCCTTCGTCGTCGGGCCAGTCCTCGGCGAGCGCCTGCGCCGCTTCGAGGCCGCTCATGCCGGGCATGCGGATGTCGAGGAAGACGACGTCGGGGCGGTGCGCCAGGGTTTGCGCGACGGCGGCCTCGCCGTCGCCGACGACGGCGGCGATCTCGAGCCCGGGCCAGAGCGCAGCGAGCTCGGCGCGCAGCCCCCCGGCGAGCAGCGGCTCGTCTTCGGCGATGACGCCGCAGGCTTTCATGGTCGAGACTTCTGGGCCGCGTTTTCCGCTGTGTCGAACGGCAGGCGGATCGTCGCCAGCGTGCCGCCATCGGCATCGTCGGCCGGCGCGAGCGTGAACGAGGCGCGGCTGCCGTAGAGCGTGGCGAGCCGGTCGCGCACGTGGGCCAGGCCGTAGCCCTCGCTCGGCACAGCGACGCGCGACAGCCCGGCGCCGCTGTCGCGCACGGAGAGCACGAGCGTGTCGCCCTGCCTTGCCGCGCTGACGTCGATGCGGCCGCCGGCGACGTGCGGCTCGAGGCTGTGCTTGATGCTGTTCTCGACCAGCGGCTGCAGCAGCAGCGGCGGCAGCTGTG
>JANXWR010000385.1 GCA_025351025.1 Burkholderiales bacterium
CCAGGTCCTTGCGGTACATGAGCATCGAGCTTTCGCCGTAGAAGGGCGCGGCGTAGAGTTTGCCGTCGACCGACAGACCGTTGCGCATCGCCGGAAGCAGGTCATCGACGTCGTAGCTCGCGTCGGGCTTGATCTCGTTGAGCCAGCCCTTCTTGCCCCAGATCGGCGTCTCGTACATGCCGATCGTCATGACGTCGAACTGGCCGCCCTTGGTGGCGATGTCGGTCGTGACGCGCTGGCGCAGCACGCCTTCTTCGAGCGTCACCCATTTCAGCTTGATGTCGGGGTAGGCCTTCTCGAAGAACGGCGTCAGCTTCTGCATCTCGATCATGTGCCCGTTGTTCACGGTGGCGATGACGAGGTCGGTGGCTGCGGCACCGGCCGAGGCGAGCGCCAGGCCGGCCGCGATCGCCAGGGTTGCGTTGAGGTTCATGGTCTGTCTCCTGTCGTGATGCGGGCGCTGCCGCGCAATGCAGCAGCGACGCCAATGTATGAGTCGCGGACGGCGAGGCTGGTACTCCTGCCCCGACGATCGATACTCGATTGCGTCGCCGAGACCGGATATTCCCGTAGCGGCCACGACTGCGTATGCACATGGCGAAGAACACGAGCGCCCGCCCAGGCGATGCGATCGGCGCGGGCCGGTCGTCGTCGGCCCGTGTTCTTTCAACGCCCGCGGCGCAATCCTTACGTTCGGATGCACTGCGCCGAGGCCCTGCCCGATACAGTGATCCGACGATGTCGACGCCTCGGAGCCTCTTCGCTGTCTGCGCAGTATTCCTCGCCATCTCCTGGCCCACCGCGCAAGCCGCCTCGGGCGTCGTCGTCCCGGCGCACCGGACCAGGGACGGAAGCTGGGTACCGGCCAACGTTCCGCCGTCCTCGGGTGGAACTCACCTCGCCCGTCGACCGGCAAAGCGCGGCACGGCGCGCGGCCCGACGCGGGTCGCCAGCGAGGCGGTCGGCGTTCCGATCTTCGCCCAGGCGCGGACGCTGCGGCGCTAACGGCTAGCGCTCGTCGGCGCGGATTTCCGGCGCTTTAGGCGGGCCTTGGGCGGGCTCGCGCTCGATGGTCGCGGCGTAGGCCTTGAGCGCCTCGTCGACCTGGCTTTGCGTGATGTGGCCCATCGAAAAGAGATGCTCGACCTCGCGCAGCGAAGACACGAGTCCCTCGGCGTCGATTGTCGAGGGCGCGGCGAGGTGCCTCAGCAGGTCGGTGTAGCGCTCTTCTTCAGGTCGTGCCATGGCGAGTCTCCCGAAGGCGATGCTAGCGGCTCCCTCTTCCTGACGATGGAGAAGACCCCACGCTCTGACTACAGTGGCACGAGACCTGCACCACCCTTCCGCCATGCGTCCCTCCTTCGTCGATTCGGCCTCTTGTCTCTCGTCGGAGCACGAGAGCGAACCGCTCCCGCCTTCCGCGTGGGGCCGGGTGCTGGCGGTGGCGCTGGTCGTGACCGTGGCGGCCTGCTCGGCGGCCTTGTTGGTGCACTAGGACCCGCGCGCGCTGAACCTCGCTTTTCCGTGGTAACTTGATCGCGACTTCGCGACGCTGCCATGGCGACACTTCCCGGCCTGCCCCAATCCGACGAGCCCGAGCCCGACGCGCTTCCCGTCGAGCCCGACGACGGCACGTCGATCCCCGGCCGACTGCCGGAGGAGCCGCCCGCCCACCACGAGCCGGTCGACTTGCCGAAAGCGTGATCTAGGGCCGATTGGCGGCCGGCACACGGGGTCTTACCCGTGCCTGCCACGCCCGGGCGAAGCGCACAATCCGCACCGCGCTTTTCCGGCGTGAGCGGGCCGTGGTCGATGATTCGTGTCTGGGCATTCGTGGTGGTGATCCTCGCCGCGCTCGGCTTTGCCGGGTGGTGCTCGGATTTCGTCACGATGCAGGGCGAGCGCACCGTCTACACCGTCGATTGCCGCAACGGCGCCTGGCAGGGCGACCGCTGCAGCGGCCAGGTCGTCGCCGGGCAGCGCTATCGCTATCGCGCCCTTAAGCCGCACAGCGAAGTCATCTTCTGGACCGTCGGCTCGAAAGAACGCTCCGGCAAGTTCAGCGAGTGCACGATCCGTGACGGGCGTAACTGGCAATGCAAGCCCAACGCCGACGCGCCGCGCTCGATCACCTTGCAGATGGCCGAGGGCGCGCCCGTGGCCGGCCCGGCCGATGTGACGCGCTCGTTTCGCGCCGTCTCCAAGTGGCACTGGCTGCTGCTGCAGCGCGGCTGGGGCGGCGACATCGAGGTGCCGCCCGCGTCGGCGGTCGCGCCGCCCACCTGACAGGTGCGCCGCCGCGAGCAAGTGCCGCGGGAAAACGTGAGAAAGCCTATCGGTAACGATCGTTACCATCGGCGCGACCGCCGGCCGCTCGCCGTCCGGCGTTGCGGGAGAGCCTCTTGAAATCGCGTCCGAAGATCGAGGAGTGGATCGGCGTCGGCTGCATGGTCGTGCTGACGCTCATCACGCTCGGCAACGTGCTGACGCGCTACTTCAGCGACGAGTCGTTCGCCTGGACCGAGGAGATTTCGGTCTTTCTCATCGTCGTCATGACGCTCGCCGGCGCTGCCGGCGTCGCCGGCCGCGACGGCCACATCCGCATCGAGTACTTCTACGACGGCGGCAGCGTCGCGCGCCGCCGCGTCCTCCGCCTGCTCGCGGCGTCGGCGACGGCGCTCTGCTTCGCCGTTCTCGCCGTGCTGTTCGGCGCCACGCTCGCCGGCGAGCTGCGCTGGCACGAGACCTCGATGGGCCTGGGCGTGCCGCGGTGGTGGTTCACCGTCGCCATCCCGCCGCTCTGCCTAGCGATCGCCTCGCGCGCCGCCTGGGCGGGTTGGGTCGCGTGGAACTCCCCTGTCATCCTGAGCGAAGCGAAGGATCCGGGCGATGCGCAAGTCGAGATCCTTCGCTCTGCTCAGGATGACAGCGGCGTTGGCGACGCGGCTCGCGAATGATCGCGACGCTGCTCGTCGTCCTGTTCGTCGTCCTGATGCTGGCCGGCGTGCCGATCGCCGTCGCGCTCGGCCTCGGCGGCATGATCGCGATCGGCGCGGCGAACACCGACTCGCCGTGGTGGGGCCTGCTCGCGGCGCCGCAGAACATGCACGCGTCGATCGCCAAGTACCCGCTGCTGGCCTTGCCGATGTTCGTGCTCGTCGGCTCGATCTTCGACCGCTCGGGCGTGGCGCGGCGCATGGTCACCTTCGCCGAGGCCTGTGTCGGCCGCGCGCCGGGCACCTTGCCGGCGGTGGCGATCCTCGTCGCCATGGTGCTCGGCGGCATCTCGGGCTCGGGCCCGGCCAACGCGGCGGCGGTCGGTGGCGTCATGATCGCGGCGATGTCCAAGGCGGGCTACCCGGCGGCCTTCTCGGCCAGCATCGTGGGCGCGGCGGCCGCCACCGACATCCTCATCCCGCCCTCGATCGCCTTCATCGTCTACAGCGTCAACGTGCCCGGCGCCTCGGTGCCGGCGTTGTTCGCCGCCGGCATGGTGCCGGGCATCCTGGCCGGCGTGGCGCTGATCGTCCCCGCCGTTCTGATCTCGCGCCAGCACGGCTTCGGCGAGGCCGAGCGCGGCCTGCCGCGGCCGCCGTTCTGGCGCTCGCTTGGCGCGGCAGCGTGGGGACTGGCGGCGCCGGTGCTGATCCTGGGCGGCATGCGCGTCGGCTGGTTCACGCCGACCGAGGCCGCCGTCGTCGCCGTCGCCTACGGTCTCTTCATCGGCATCGCGGTGCACCGCTCGATCGGCTGGCGCGACCTCTATCCGATCTTTCGCGAGGCAAGCGAGGTCTCGGCGGTGATCATGCTCGTGCTGGCACTGGCGGGCATCTTCGCCTACTCGGTCAACACCCTGGGCATCGCCGATCCGCTCGTCGCCTGGGTGAAGGACCTCGGCCTCGGCTCAATCGGCACGCTGATCCTGCTCTTCATCGTCATGACGGTGCTCGGCATGGTGCTCGACGGCGTCTCGATCTTTCTCGTCTTCCTGCCCTTGCTCTATCCGCTGATGCTCGCCTTCAACTGGGATCCGGTCTGGTTCGGCGTGCTGCTGACGATGAAGATCGCGATCGGTCAGTTCACGCCGCCGATGGCCGTCAACCTGATGGTCGCCTGCCGCATCGCCAGGGTGCGCATCGACGAAACCATACCCTGGGTCGGCTGGCTGATCGTCTCGTTCGTGGCGGCGACGCTTGTCGTCCTGTTCGTTCCCGAGGTCGCCCTCTGGCTGCCGCGCTACCTCGGCTATTGATGTCGCGTTTCGCTTTCCAAGGAGTCTCTCCATGACCACCCGTCGCGTTGTCCTGCACTCCTTCGGCGCCGCCGGCGTCGTCGCCGCGCTCGGCCTGCCGCGGTTCGCCCACGCGCAGAGCGCCTACAAGGCCGAGTACAAGATGTCGACGGTCGTGCCGCCGGCGTTCGCCTGGGGCAAGGGCGGCGAGATCTTTCTCACCCTGGTGAAGGAGCGCACCAACGGCCGCATCGTCATCAAGCAGTACCCCGGTGCCTCGCTGGTGCAAGGCCAGCAGGACCGCGAGTTCTCGGCGATGCGACAGGGCGTCATCGACGTGTTGTGCGGCGCGCCGATCAACTGGACCTCGACCGTGCCGCAGCTCGGCGTCTTCACCCTGCCTTTTCTCATTCCCGACCACAAGGCCTGGGACGCAGTGATGGGCAGCGAGGCCTTCGTCAAGGACTACTTCGAGATGGTGAGGAAGGCCGGCGCCGAGCCGCTCGCGATCGGCGAGACCGGCTACCGCCAGATCAGCAACAGCAAGCGGCCGCTCATCAAGCCCGACGACCTGAAGGGGCTGAAGATCCGCGTCGTCGGCAGCCCGATGTACGGCGAGATCATGACCTCGATGGGCGCCAACCCGACCTTCATGAGCTTCGCCGACGCGCAGCCGGCGCTCGCCTCGGGCGCCATCGACGGCCAGGAAAATCCGCTCGAGGTCTTTCTCGCCGCCAAGATCCACACCCTCGGCCAGAAGTACGTGACGAAGTGGAACTACTCGAACGACATCCTGCTGTTCGCGATCGCCGCGCCGGTCTGGGCGAGCTGGACGCCGGCCGACCAGCGAATAGTGCGCGAGGCAGCGATCGACGCCGCCCGCCAGCAGGTCCTGCTCGTGCGCAAGCTCTTCGCCGAGGACGTCGAGCGGGTCTCGGCGCTCGGCGTCGCCGTCCATGTGCCGACGCCTGCCGAGATGGACGCCTGGCAGATCGCCGCGCGCCGACCCTACGCGCGCTACAAGGCGCAGACCGAGCCGCGCCTCGTCAGCAAGATCGAGGAGATCGTCGCCAGGTCGCGCAAGACATGAGCGCGCATGGCCGCTCCAAAGCGCTCATCCCGGAGCGCGCAGCGCGCAGGGTCGTCCGATGAGCAAGGGCCGCGTCGTCCTGCCGATGGACGACTCGATCTTCTTCAAGCTCGTCCGCGTCGTCAACCTGACGGCGCGCCCGTTCGCCGAATCGATCGGCCATGCCAACCGCATCACGCTCAACGAATGGCGCGTCATGCTCGTCCTCGCCAGCCATCCCGGCGCGGCGGCGCAGGAAGTGGCGCTGCATACGGGTCTCGACAAGATGACGGTGAGCCGGGCCTTGGCCGGCCTGGCCCGGCATGGCCGGCTGGTCAAGAAGATCGATGCCGCCGACAAGCGGCGCAGCTGCCTCTGGCTCAGCGCCGCCGGCCAGCGCGTCTACGAGAAGATCGGCATCGGCGGCAAAGCACGCGAGGCGCAGTTGTTCTCGGCGGTCGGCCGCGGCGACAAGGAACACCTGGCGCGAACCCTCGACATGCTGATCGCGACGCTGCTCGCCGCCGACGCCGGCCCAGTGTCATCCTGAGCGAAGCGAAGGATCCCGGCATGTCGGGGGCTGAGATCCTTCGCTTCGCTCAGGATGACAAAGGTTTCAGAACCCGAACAGGTTCGCCTCGAGGCCGCGCGCCGGCCAGGTCTCACGGCCCTCGGCCCAGACCAGCGCGAGCGCGCCGAACGGCGAATCGATGCGCACCGTGGCGCCCGGCTCGACGACGACGAAGCAGTTCGCGAACGCCTTCTGGCCGTTGACGGCGATCTCGCCGCCGCGGATCCAGAGCTCGGTCCAGTCGCTCGCCTGCCAGGTGGGTAGCTCGGCCTCGGGACGCAGCTTCCACTGCAGTAGGCGCCGGTTCGAACCCGTCCCGGCGTAGTCGTAGATCACCTGCCGGGTCAGGCCGGCGATGCCGGTGGCGACCGGCGCGACGCGATCGACGGCGACGTTGATCTCCGGCGCCACGTCGGGATCGGGATTGCGAAAGCTCTGGTAGGTCGAGCCGGCGTGCACGCCGCTCAGCAGCTTGTCTTCGGGCGGATAGATCACCGGCGCCTCGAGCTTGGAGACGAGCACCGTCGGCACGTAGGCCATCGCGTCGTGCGTCGAGCCCCGATAGTTGATGCCCATCTCGTTGAGGTTGACGTGGCCCATGTAGTCGGTGAGCCCGCCCTCGAGGATGAAGCTGGTGGCGACTCCCTGGTGCTGGTGCAGGCCGCTGCGCACGTAGGGGTCGAAGGCGATCTGGCCGAGGAACTCGCCGCGCGCGTCGTCGATGTGGATCGACTTCAGGCGCAGCCCCGGGCGCGCCGTTTCTTGCCACGGCATGGTGCTGGCGTCGAAGACGTGGACGCGTTGCTTCGGCTGGCGCTCGTAGGCGGCGGTTCGCATGTCGGATCCCGGGATGGTCTCGCCGCGACTGTACTGCACCCGCTGATATCGTAACGATCGTTACGAACCGGCGGAGCCGCGAACAGGCCCTTTTTTCGTCATCCTGAACGAAGTGAAGGATCTTGTCGCCAAGGCAGAGATCCTTCGCTGTCGCTCAGGATGCCTTCGCGGGTCGCATGCCCGTGCCAGGTTTGACGACGCCCGTCGCCAGCGCCGTCCCCGCGAAGACGACGGCGCAGCCGGCGACGATCGGCCAGGTCAGCGTCTCGCCGAGGAACATGCCGCCCCAGGCGACGGCGAAGATCGGCACGAGGTAGGTGACCGAGATCGCGTTCGCCGGGCCGGCGTTGGCGATCAGCCTGAAGTAGAGGATGTAGGCCAGGCCGGTGCAGAAGAAGGCGAGGGCGGCGACGATGAGCCAGCCGCTCGGCGCAGGCATGACCGCCGGCCAGGCCAGCACCGCGGGGACGGCGAGGAAGGCCGCCGCTGCGACCTGGCTGCCGGCGGCGATGGCGAGCGGCGGCACGCCGGAGAGATGGCGCTTGGCGAGGCTGGGCGAGACGCCGTAGCACAGCGCGGCGGCGATGCAGGCGAGGATCGCGACCATCGTGCCGGCGCCGTGCAGGCCGGCCTTGTAGGCGGCGATCCAGACGACGCCGGCAAAGCCGATGACGAGGCCGAGCACGCGCGAAGCCGTCATGCGGTCGGCGAGCCAGAGCCAGGCGATGACGGCCGCGAACAGCGGCGACGCCGAATTGAAGATGGCGAGCACGCCGGCATCGAGCGAGAGCGCCGCGTAGGCGAAGGCGAGGAAAGGCAGGGCCGAGTTCGTCAGGCCGACGATGGCGATCGGCCGCCAGTGTCGGCGCAGCGCGCCGAGCTCGCCGCGCATCGCGAGCAGCGGCACGAGCATGAGGGCGGCGCCGGCGACGCGCAGCGCCGCGACGGCGACCGGCCCGAACGCCGGCACGGCGATGCGCATGAACAGGAAGGAGCCGCCCCAGAGCGCGGCCAGTGCGATCAGCTCGAAGAGGTCGCGCGGCCTCAATGCATCTCCATCTGTGCCGGCCGGTCGCGCCGCACCGGCGCTCGCGCCGACTCGAGGCGAAGCAACGCCGTCTTGCGATCGAGGCCGCCCGCGTAGCCGGTGAGCGCGCCGCCGCTGCCGAGCACGCGATGGCAGGGCACGATGATCGAGACCGGGTTTCGGCCCACCGCGGCGCCGACCGCGCGGCTCGCCGAGGGTGTGCCGAGATTGCGCGCGATGTCGCCGTAGCTGCGGGTCGTGCCGCGCTCGATCCGCAG
>JANXWR010000422.1 GCA_025351025.1 Burkholderiales bacterium
TTCCTCGCCCATGCCGAGGTAGGTTTTCGTGCGCTGCTCGTCGGCGTCGAAGCCCCAGTGGTTGTGCCGGCCTTTGAGCGGCGCGTAGTCGGGTAGGCTGACGCAGGCGAGCCGTTGCGCCCGCATCGTTTCCTTGTCGAGCGGCTCGGCGAAGCTGGTGAAGAAGCTGTACCAGTAGGAGTGCGTGTCGTCGACCGGCACGTGCATCTGCGTGATCGTGATCGTCTCCGAGAGCGGGATGACGAAGGTCGCTGGAAAGGCGGCATGCGTCACGCGCACATGCGTCAGCGCCTCGGTCATCGGCCGAAGCGTCGTCAGGCGCAGCAGACCTTCGGCGACGCTCTCGTAGCGGATCTCCGGCTGGCAGAACTCGCGCATGACGCGCGTCATCGGCCAGCGCTCGCCGCCGACTTCGCCCGCGCTCGCGGCGCGGAACTGGCGGCCGTAGGCATCGTCCAGCGACGCGTCCTCCAGGTAGCGATGCAGGAACGAGGGATGCGCCGGATCGATGCCGACCTCGAAGGCTTGCAGCCAGTTGCAGTTCCAGAGGCCCTTGAAGGCGAAGCTGTGGCTGGCCGGCGCGACGAAAGCGTCGAAGCGCGGCAGCGCCGGCGGCATTGAGCCTTCCGGGCCGAGCCAGGCGAACAGCACGCCGGCGCGCTCGAGCAGCGGATAGCTGCGCTGGCGCACCCGGGTGTGCATCTGCAGCGACGCCGGCTCGGCCGGCGTTTCGAGGCAGGTGCCGGCGGTGTCGAACTTCCAGCCGTGAAAGGGGCAACGCAGGCCTTCGGGCTCGATGCGGCCGAAAGCGAGGTCGGCGCCGCGATGCGGGCAGTGCCGGTCGATCAGGCCATAGCGGCCGGCGCCGTCGCGAAACAGGACCAGGTCCTCGCCGAGCAGGCGCACCGCCTTGACCGGCCGGTCGGCCATGCGCGGGTCGAGCCGCGCATCGAACTCGTCGAGCAGCGCTGCCGGCTGCCAGTAGCTGCGCAGCAGCGCACCGCACGGCGTGCCCGGCCCGATGCGGGTGACGAGGTCGTTCTTGTCGGCGTCCATGCCAGTCGACGAGGAAAAAAGGCAGTCTAGCGCTGCGCTCACAATTCGCCTTCGCAATCGGGAGGACACATGGCAAGCATCGGATTCATGGGCGCGTCGGGCTTGATGGGCCACGGCATGGCGAAGAACCTGCTCGCCAAGGGCCACGCATTGAGCTTCACGGTGCACCGAAATCGCGAGCGCGTCGCCGACCTCGTCGCCGCCGGCGCGAAAGAGGCGGCGACGCCGGCGGCGCTGGCCGCGTCGTGTGAGATCGTGTTCCTCTGCGTGACAGGATCGCCCGAGGTCGAAGCGGCGATCCACGGCGCCGAAGGATTGCTCGCCGGCGCGAAGGGCAAGACCGGGCTCGTCGTCATCGACTGCTCGACCAGCGAGCCCGACTCGACGACCACGCTGCGCGCCGACTGCGCCGGCGCCGGCGTGCTGCTCGTCGACGCGCCGCTGGCGCGCACGCCGGTCGAGGCGGAGCTGGGCAAGCTGAACGTCATGGTCGGCGCCGACGACGCCACCTACTCGCGCATCGAGCCGGTGCTGCGTTGCTTCGCCGAGAACGTGTTCCACGTCGGCGGTCCGGGCGCCGGCCACATCGTCAAGCTGCTCAACAACTTCATTGCCCAGGCGATCTGCACGGCGACGGCCGAGGCCTTCGCGGTCGGGGCGCGTGCCGGCGTCGATCCGAAGAAGCTGGTCGAAGTCGTCTCCGCCGGCGGCGTCAACTCGGGCCTGTTCCAGGCCATGGCCAAGACACTGGTCGGCGACATGGCCGGCATCAAGTTCGAGCTCGACAACGCGCGCAAGGACATCCGCTACTACACCCACCTGGCCGAAGGCCTGGGCGTGCCGACCGTCGTCGGCGAAGCGGTGCATCAGTCGCTGGTGCTGGCCAGCGCGCTCGGCCACGGCAAGAAGTTCGTGCCCTCGCTGGTCGAGGCGCAGGAGCAGCTGACCGGCGCGAAGATCGTCGCGCGCTGAGCGCGCTGCGGCGCGTCAGCCGGCGCGCGAACTCCAGCGCATGGTGCAGGCTTCGCTGCTGGCGCGGACGAGCAGTCGCCGCGGCGGCGCGCCGAGCGGGTCGAGCGCCTCGGCGGTGCGCGCCGCTTCGAGCCGCTCCAGCGAGGGCGTGACGCGCTCGGCCATCGGCCGGGCCACGAGCTTGCGCAGCGCGGCGCGGTTGGCCTCGAACTCGGCCTTGCCGACGTAGGGATCGCCGCGAGCGCCCTTCTCGCAATCCGAGAGGCGAAGCGCCTGATCGAGGTCCTGGTCGAGCCCGGCCTGCAGGGCCGCCGCGGCCGAGGCCAGCGGATCGGCGCCGCTGCTTGCCGGCAGCTCGCCCATGACGACGCGCAGCACCTGCGCGGCGGCCAGCGTGCGCGCCGAGATCTCCTGCCAGCGCTCGAGGTCGAGCAGCTCGCGCAGCAGGATCAAGGCCTTCTCGACCTGCGCCTCGCCGAAACGCTGGGTTCGGGTCAGCACGTCGATCTGCTGGCGCACGCCGTCGGTGCGCTCGACGAGATCGCGCCAGATGGCGAGGGCACGCTCGGCGGCCTCGTCGATGCGCTCGCGAAAGGCCGCCTTGCCGAGCGCCGACGCATAGTTGTCGCGCGCCTCGCGGGCGAAGCGCGAGAGGTCCTGAATCAAGGTCTTGAGGCGGCCATCGCCGAGCGCGGCGAGCTTGGGCGAAAGCGCCGCGAGCTCGGTCTTCAGGTCGCGCACGTCGTCGCCCAGGGCCTCGAGAAAGCGCTCGTTGGCCAAGCCGGCCAGGGCCGTCGCGGCCAGCGTCGTCGCGGCCGTGCTGTCGAGCCAGCGGCTGGACGGCTGCAGGGCCCGGCCGGACGCGCTGGCGAGCGCGCGCATGAAGGGCTGGTCGCCGCGACCGACGGCGATGGCCATGCCGGCGTCGAAGCCGATCGCGTAGAACGCCGGGCTGGCGCCGGCGGCGAGCGTGGTCACCACCGATGCCGATTGCACCGCCGAAAGCGTCAGCGGCACGGCGGCGTCCCATTCGGCCTGGCTCGCCGGCTCGACTGCGAGCACGCGCTCGATGACCAGCGCCGGCGGGCGCGGCGCCATGATGACGGTGACCGGCACCGGCGCATCGAGGACCGATGGCACGGGCGCGGGCGCGGGCCGCGGCGCGCTCGCGACGCGCGGGGGCGCCGCGACTGAGGCTGGCGCCACCGCCGGTGTCTCGACTCTGGCGACCGGCGCTTCGACGACAGCCGGCGCCGGTGGCGGCTTGTTGTCGCTGCGCATGCGGCCCTGCACGACCTTCCAGCCGAGCCAAAGGCCCACCAGCACGAGCACAGCGGCGATGACGAGGGCGATCGATGTGCTCATGCGTGCACCTTAGGGCCTGCGGCCGGTCCCGCCGAGCGGGAATGAGCCTCTTCGGGCGGCCGGGCGAGGCTCATTGGACTACCCTTCGCGCTACGCGCTCCGGGATGAGCGCTTTGGAGCGGCCATGCGCGCTCATGGCGCGTAGCTCACACGGTAGATGGCACCGGCCAGGTCGTCGCTGACGAGCAGCGACCCGTCGGGCATGACGAGCACGTCGGCGGGCCGGCCCCACACCGACTCGTGGCCGCTGGCGTAGGTCTGCAGCCAGCCCTCGACGAAGGGCTCGGGCTTGCCGGCGCGGCCTTGCGCGTCGACACTGACACGCGCCACGACGTAGCCGCTCTTCTTGCTGCGGTTCCACGAGCCGTGCTCGGCGATGAAGATGTTGCCGAGATAGGCGGTCGGAAACTGCGAGCCGGTGTAGAAGCGCATGCCGATCGACGCGACATGCGGGCCGAGCTTGGCCGCCGGGGCGGTGAACTCGCTGCAGGCATGCCTGGCGCCGAATTCCGGATCGGGCGAGTCGCCTTGATGGCAGTACGGAAAGCCGAAGTTCTCGCCGCTGCGCGTGACGCGATTGAGCTCGTCGCTGGGCAGGTCGTCGCCGAGCATGTCGCGGCCGTTGTCGGTGAACCAGAGCGTCTTGTCGGCCGGGCTCCAGTCGAAGCCGACCGAGTTGCGAACGCCGCGCGCCACCGTCTCGAGGCCGCTGCCGTCGGTGTTCATGCGCTGGATCACGCCATGGCGCTCGTCGGGCTCGCAGATGTTGCAGGGCGCGCCGACCGGCACATAGAGCTTGCCGTCGGGACCGAAGGCGATGAACTTCCAGCCGTGGTGGCTTTCCGTCGGCAACCGGTCGGTGACGATCACCGGCGCCGGCGGCCGCGCCAGGCGGCCGTCGATGGCGTCGAAGCGCAGCACCTTCGAGACCGCCGCGACGTACAGGCTGCCGTCGCGCCAGGCGATGCCCGAAGGCATGTCGAGGCCGCTGGCGATCGTGTGCACCGCACCGGCCTTGGCGCCCTGCAGCTCGACCGCGTAGACCTTGCCCTCGGACCGGCTGCCGACGTAGAGCACGCTCTTGCCATCGGCGCCGCGGCCGAGCGCCATCTGCCGCGCATTGGGCACGGCATCGGTGAGCAGGGTGAGGTGAAAGCCCGCCGGAACGCGCAACGTGTCGAGGCGAACGCCCGCGGCGCTCGACGGCGAAGCCAAGACGGCGACGAGCAGCAGCGAGCTCAGTGCCGCGGTCAGCGCGGACCACGGGAGCGGTCGCCGAGACGGCGCCGCCGGAAGTGAAGGAGAAGGCATCGGCAAGGCGTGAGCGCAATCGAAAACCCGCGAGGCTATCAGCGTCGGCCGACAAGCGCTTCGATGTCCCCTGCCGCGACCTTGACCTTGGCGCCGACGGCGACGATCTCAGCCCAGGTCACGGCGTCGACCGGCACGCCGGCGGCGAGACGCGCGGCGCGGGTTTCGCGCTCGGGCTCACCCGGCGTCTTGACGCGATCAATGCCCGCACCCGGCGGCGACGCGCACATCCAGGCGACGAAGGATTCCATCTCGGCGGCGAGGTTGGCCGCCGTGCCGAGCCGGCCCGGGTCGACGAGGATCGAGAACATGCTGTTCAGGACGCGCCGGCGGCCGTCGCTGACCGCGCCGCCGGTGGCACCGCCGGCGAGCGCACCGCCGAGCAGCTCGCAGATCAGAGCCAGGCCGGCGCCCTTGTGCTCGCCGAAGGGCAGCAGCGCGCCGGTCGGCTCGACCACTGTGTAGCGCGGGTCGGTGGTCGGGTTGCCGTGGTCGTCGATGAGGGTGCCCGGCTCGACCGGCAGGCCCATGTTGTAGGCGACGCGCGTCTTGCCCTGCGCGATCTTGCTCGTCGCGAAGTCGAGCACGATCGGCTCCTGGCCCGGCCGCGGGATGCCGACGCAGAACGGGTTGGTGCCGAGCCGCGCATCGCGGCCGCCGAAAGGCGCGACGATCGGCCGCGACAGCACGTTGACGAAATGGATCGAGACCAGGCCGGCGTCGATGCACTGCTCGGCCCAGTGGCCGATCCGGCCGAGATGGTGCGAATGGGCGAGGCCGACGACGCAGACGCCGTGGCGGCGCGCCCGCTCGATGCCGAGCGCCATCGCCTCGGCGCCGATCACCTGGCCGTAGCCGTGTTGGCCGTCGAGCGTGAGCAGGGCGCCGCTGTCGGCGCGGATGGCGACGTGCGCGTCGAGCGCGAGGCCGCCCTCCAGAACGGCGTCGACGTAGCGCGGCACCATGCCGACGCCGTGCGAGTCGTGGCCGCGCAGGTTGGCCTCGACCAGGTTGGCGGCGACCTGCGCCGCCTCGCGCTCGGAAGAGCCCGCGCCGCGCACGATGGCCGTGACGGCCGCGACAAGCGCTTCGGCGCGAAAGACGAGGGTGTCGGTCATGCGGTGGCGTCCGGGTGGCGGGATTCGAGAGCGTACCAAGCGGCGCCTTTACAGGCACCGGGGCAAACAGGGACGAGCGATCGGTGGCACAGTAGCGGACGGCGGCCGATTTCCACGCTGCCGATCGAGATGGCCATGCAATCCAACGTCCGCCCCTCGCTGCCTGCCGCCCTCGTGCTCGTCGCCCTGCTCTCGGTGCCGATCGGCGCCGTGCGCGCCGCCGAAGCGCCGGCCGGAGCGCAGATCTACCAGCAACGGGCCGCCGACGGCCGCATCGTCCTCACCGACCGGCCGTCGCCGACGGCAGTGACCGAGCGCACGTGGCAGATGGACCGCGAAGACCCGGCTGCCGCGCATCAGCGCGCCCTCGAGGTGCGGCGCGAGGCCGACGCGGTCAGCGAGCGCGTGCAGCGCCGCATCGACGCGCAAGAGCGCGCCCTCGACAATGATCTCCAGCGCATGCGCATGGCGCAGCGCGAGCGCGAGCTGCAACTGCAGTACGCGGGCGCCGACAGCACCTACGACAGCGTCCCGATCCTCCTCGCGCCGATCGGCAACCGCCGCTTCACGAGCCGGCGCATGTTCACCGGCGAGCATCGCCCGCCGCCGCGCCGTCCCGGCCACGCTCCAGCGCGCATGCTGCCCGTCAGCTGATCAGCATCGCCCGGAAGTCGTTGACGTTGGTGTAGGTCGGCCCGGTCACGACCAGGTCGCCGAGCGCGTCGAAAAACCCGTAGGCATCGTTGCGGTCGAGGAACGATCGCGCCGACAGGCCGAGCGTCGCGGCGCGCGCCAGCGTGTCAGGCGCGACGAAGGCGCCGGCGTTCGTCTCGCTGCCGTCGATGCCGTCGGTATCGGCGGCGAGCACGTGCACCGAGGCTTCGCCCTGCAGGGCGAGCGCGCAGCCAAGCAGGAACTCGGTGGCGCGCCCGCCGCGGCCCGGCGCGCCCGCCGAATGCCGCACCGTCACCGTCGTCTCGCCGCCCGAAAGCACGACGCACGGCCGGGCGAACGGCTGGCCTCGCCGCACCACCTGCCGGGCCAGCGCGGCGTGCACCTTGCCGACCTCGCGCGACTCGCCCTCGATCTCGTCGCCGAGGATGTACGCCTCGACGCCGGCGGCGCGTGCCGCCGCGGCGGCGGCGTCCAGCGACTGCTGCGGCGTGGCGATCAGGTGCACGACGTTGCCGGCGAAGGCGGCGTCGCCGGGCTTCGGCGTCTCGAGCTCACCGCGCTCCAGCCGCGCGCGGATCGACGGCGGCACGTCGATGGCGTAGCGGTCGAGCACGGCCAGCGCATCGGCACAGGTGGTCGGGTCGGGCACGGTCGGGCCGCTGCCGATGACGGCAGGCGAGTCGCCCGGGACGTCGCTGACGAGAAGGGTCACGACGCGCGCCGGCGCACAGGCCTTGGCGAGCCGGCCACCCTTGATCGCCGAGAGGTGCTTGCGCACGCAGTTCATCTCGTCGATGGCCGCGCCGCTCGTCAGCAGGGCGCGGTTGATCGCGCGCTTTTCCTCGAGCGTCACGCCTTCGGCCGGCAGGGCGAGGAGCGACGACGCGCCGCCGGACATCAGGCAGAGCACGAGGTCATCGGCGCCTAGGCCATGCACCAGCGCGGCGATGCGTTCGGCCGCGCGGCGCCCGGCGTGGTCGGGGACAGGATGCGCCGCCTCGACGACCTCGATGCGCGCCGCGCCGCGCTGCCGCAGCAGGGCGTTCGCCGGCGGCAGATAGTCGTAGCGAGTGACGACGAGGCCGCTCATCGGCGCGCCGGCGGGCCAGGCCGCTTCGATCGCCGCCGCCATCGCGCCACCCGACTTGCCGGCGCCAAGCACCAGGGTGCGGCCCTTCGGCGGCAGCGGCAGGAAGGGGGCGATCCGGGCCGCGTCGGGCAAGGCCGCGGCGACGGCGGCATCGAACAGCGAGCGCAGGAAACGCCTCGGGTCGGCGGCGTGATTCAGATCCGGCATGACGTGAAGGACTTCGCGCCAGAAACGGCGCATCGTGAAATCGATTGTCCCGCAGCCGCCCGCCTCGCCAATTGCGCCACGTTTGCCCCGCTGTTGCGCCTGACAGCAGAGGCCGCAGGGCTCAGCATCGCGGGTGCGGCTCTTGCCGCGATGCCATCAGCCATGCCGTGTCCCCCTTCTCTCGCCTGAAGACCTTGCGCTTCGGCATCCTGTCCCGCCTGCTGCTCGTGACTTTCGCGATTGGCCTGCTGTTCGTTCTCTACATCGCGTTCAACACGTCGCGTCAGTCGGCGCGCGATCTGCTCCGCGTGCGCGAAGAGATGAGGCTGGTGGCCGCCCTGGCCGGCGCCCGCCTCGACGACCACCTCGGCGACGTGAACCAGCTCATCTTCACCCTGGCCGGCACGCTGCCGGTGGAAGTGACCGACGTCGAACGCAACGACATTGTGCTGCGCCGCCTCGCGCCACAGTTCCCGGCCAACGTCTCGTCGGTATCGCTGTGGGCCCCCGACGGCACGAACATCGGCTCGTCGGAACCGACCGCCGCCACCCCACGATCGAACGCCGCCGATCGCGCCTTCTTCATCGCCGCGATGCGCGAGCCCGGCCTGACCAGCGAGGCGCCGGTGCGCCTGCTCAAGGGAGGCGAGTGGACCGCGGTGTTCGCCGTGCGCGTCGTCCGCGACGCGAAGACCGTCGGCGTCGTCTCGGTGGCCACCGCGCTGCAGACGCTGCCGCGCCTGCTCGACCCGGACCAGAACCTGCTCAGCGGGGCCGTCATCTCGCTCATCGATTCCGACGGCCGCCTGCTCGCCCGCTCGGTCGACCCCGAGCGCTGGATCGGCCAGTCGTCGCCGATGGACCGTGCGCTGCTGCTGCGCCGCCTGAACGAAGGACGCGGCAGCGGCGAGACCCTCGGCGTCGACGGCGTCTCGCGCATCGCTGGATTCGCGCGGCTGCGCACGATGCCGTGGCTCGTCTACGTCGGCATTCCGGTCGAAGCGGCACTCGCGCCGGCCAACGAGAACTCGCGCGAGAGCCTGGCGCACGGTGGCGCGATGCTCGGCGTCGGCCTGTTGCTGGCGGCATGGGTCGCGCGCCGCATTGCCAAGCCGCTGCGCGAGCTGAGCGCCGACGCTCGCCTGCTCGGCGAGGGCCGCCTCGAGCATCGCAGCCAGGTGCGTACCGGCAGCGAGATCGGCCTGCTCGCGCACACCCTCAACCGCATGGCGGCGGCGCTGCAGGAGCGCACCGCGGCGGCACGACGCAGCGAAGAGCGCCTGGCCCTGGCGCTCGAAGGCTCGGAGCAGTCCCTGTTCGACGGGGACATCGCCGCGAACCGCGTCTACTACAGCGCCCGCGCATCGACCATGCGCGGCGGCTCGGACCGGGCCTGGGAAGTGACGCCCGAAGCGATGCGCGCCTTCGTCCACCCCGACGACCTCGCCGGCGTGCTCGCCGGGATGAAGGACGCCCTCTCCGGCAGGACGACGATCTACGAAGCCGAGTTTCGCGTCCGCCACAACGACGGCCACTGGCTCTGGCTGCGCAGCCGCGGCCGGGTCGTCGAGCGCGACGCCGCGGGCCAGGCGCTGCGCCTGGTCGGCACCGACGCCGACGTCACCGAACGCAAGCTCGCCGACGAGCAGCTGCGCCAGCGCGCCGAGTTCGACGCCCTGACCGGCCTGCCCAACCGCGCTCTCTTCAACGACCGGCTGGCCAGCGCCATCGAGCGGGCGCGCCGCAGCGGCAAGGTCCTAGCGCTGCTCTTCCTCGATATCGACCACCTCAAGGGCATCAACGACTCGCGCGGTCACGAGGCCGGTGACGAGCTGCTGAGGATCGCCGCCGTGCGGCTGCTCGGCGCCGTGCGCAGCGTCGACACCGTGGCGCGGCTCGCCGGCGACGAGTTCACCGTCATCCTCGAAGGCCTGAACGAGCCGGCCGACGCCGAGGCTGTGGCGCTGAAGCTGGTCGAGGCGATGCGGCCGGCGATGCGGCTCGGCGGCTCGCTGGTGCAGGTCTCGACGAGCGTCGGCCTGGCCCTGCTCGAGCCCGGTGACAGCGACCCGGCACGCTTGTTGCGCCGCGCCGACGAAGCTCTCTACGCCGCCAAACGCGCCGGGCGCGACCGTTACGCCGTCAGCCCGGTCGTCGCCAGCCCGGTCGCCGTCGCCTGATCAGAGCGCGGGCGCGCCGCCGTTGACCATCCACGGCGTGCCGTAGCGGTCGACGAGCATGCCGAAGATCTCGACCCAGAATGTCTTCTGCAGCGGCATCGTCACCGTGCCGCCTTCGGCGAGCGCCGCGAACACCTTTTTCGCCTGGTCCAACGTCGGGTAGACGAGCGAGAGCGAAAAGCCGTGCATGCCGGGATACGGCTGTTCGCCGCCCATCCAGTCCGAGGCCATGAGGGCGCGGCCGTCGATGGCGAGACGCGCGTGCATGACGAGCTTGGCGCTCTCCGGCGGCGGCTTGGGCGCGCCGGGCGGCACGGGCATCCGGTCGTGCGTCATCATCATTTCGATCTTGCCGCCGAGCGTCTTCTCGTAGAAGCGCATCGCCTCGGCACAGGTGCCGTTGAAGAACAGATAGGCGTCAGTCTGGTTGCTCATAGTGAAACCTCCGCGCGTCGCGCTACGGTATTCGCCTTGGGAACGGCCCGGCGGCTCATGCGTGTTCCTTCCGCGCCGCAGCGCTCTGGATCTTTTCGAAACCTTCGGCCGCCTTCTGCACGTCGGCGGGGAAGTCGCTCATCTCCTGGACCTGGCGCACCTCGACGATCTCGTTGGGGCCGCCCGGGCAGCGCTTGGCCCACTCGATCGCCTCCTCGCGCGAGCGGACCTGGATCATCCAGTAGCCGCCCAGCACTTCCTTGGCCTCGGCGAACGGACCGTCGGTGACCTTGGGCTTGCCGCCCTCGAAGCTGACGCGCGCGCCCATCGACGGCGGATGCAGGCCGTCGAGCGCCAGCAGCACGCCGGCCTTCTGCAGCGCCTCGTTGTATTTCATTATCGCCGTGACGGCGGCGGCGTCGGGCAGGGTGCCCGGCGTCGCGCTCTCGTAGCCCTTCGGGATCATCAACATCATGAATCGCATCTCACCGCTCCTTGGGTCGTTGCATGGCGAAGCTCTCGGCCTCACTCATACGACGAACGGGCGCGGCGGCGGTCGACGCCGCCCGCTGACTTTTTTGTAACCGTCCTCAGCTGGGCTGCTTGACGGTGCGCAGATAGGGTTTGTGCGTCGTGAAGCCGCCCGGATACTTCTGCTTCGCCTGCTCGTCGCTGACGCTGGTGGGGATGATGACATCGTCGCCCTGCTTCCAGTTCACCGGCGTCGCGACGGTGTGCTTGGCGGCGAGCTGCAGTGCGTCGAGCACGCGCAGGATCTCGTCGAAGTTGCGGCCGATCGCCATCGGATACGTCAGCGTCAGCTTGACCTTCTTGTCGGGGCCGATGACGAAGACCGAGCGCACGGTGGCGTTGTTGACGGCGGTGCGGCCGTCGGCGGCGACCTCGTCGGCCGGCAGCATGTTGTAGAGCTTGGCCACCTTCAGGTCGTGGTCGGCGATCATCGGGTACTTGACTGCGGCGCCTTGCGTCTCCTCGATGTCCTTGGACCACGAGGCGTGCTTGTCGACCGGGTCGGCCGACAGGCCGATCAGCTTGGCGCCGCGCTTGGTGAACTCGGGCTCGATCTTAGCCATGTAGCCGAGCTCGGTCGTGCAGACCGGCGTGAAATCCTTCGGGTGCGAGAACAGGATCGCCCACTTGTCGCCGACCCATTCGTGGAAGTGGATCTTCCCTTGCGTGGTCTCGGCTTCGAAATCGGGGGCGGTGTCGTTGATGCGCAGGGACATGGGGGCTCCTCGGTCCGGAATAGGGCGGACAGTATGCCGCCAGTGGCTGCCCCCTGCACTCACCTCGATTCGATGCGCACGTCGCGGTCGAGGCCGATCAGGAGCTCCGCTACGTTGGCGGGATCGTTGAAGATTGCGTGGACATCCGGATCGTGGTGCCGGACATGCACCCGGACCTGCGCGCCGGCTTGCCGAAGGTCGATGTAGTTGGCCTCTTCGCGGGCGAACAGCGGGAAGGTCCGTGTCGGCGCGCTGCGATAGACGATGTCCGAGACGTGGACCAGGTCGCAGTCGTCATAGTCGACGCGTGCCGCCGGAGTGACCGCGTTGGCGTACACGGCGCTGGCCGGATAGCGGGCGCTGAAGCGGATCCGGTCGCCGACGGCCGACGCGATCTCCCAGTCGGTTTCGATTCTCTCGACGCCTCGTTCGACCCGCGATTTCGAGCCTTCGCTCGATGCTCGCGGCAACGCCGGGAACCGCCTTCACCGTCGTAAGGATGTCGTTCGAGCGCATCGGGTCGGTCAAGAAGAGGACTTCGAATCCGCCCTGCGTATCGGTGACGAAGGTGGCGAGAAAGGCCTCCTGGTTGGCCGTCACCGGCAGCGCGCTGCTGCCGTTGGCGCCACGCGCGTTGCGCTCGTCGAAGACCGAGACGACGATCTCGAACGTCGGATTCGCGATCAGATACGGCAGCCCGGCGGTCCCGCGGCTGACGTTCGCCTCGGCGACGATGCGCTGCACCGCCGCATAGGCGCTCGGGCCGGGGATCGCCCAATAGATCCACTGCTTCCACAGACCACTGCGGAAGACACGGGACGGATCCTGGGGCACCGGGTCGGCGCACTTCATCAGCGGGCTCTGCGCGTGACCCGGGAAGGCCGCCGCGGCGAGCCCGAGACCGACAAGAGCTGCCGCCAGGAGCTGGCGGAACAAGAAGGGAGCGGGTGCGTTGCTGTTCAAGGTCGTCCTCGTGCGTGGCGGAGGGAAGTCGTTGTAGCGGCCGTGCCGTTACGAGGTCGTAATGGCGCTGGATCGAAACTGATCCCGCGTCGCGGAGAGAATCGGCGGCGAGCGCTATGCTGGCGAACCGCCGCTGACCGCGCCGCCATGCTCATCAACTTCTTCTTCACCCTCCGCGCCGCCAAGCTCAAGGTCTCGGTCAAGGAGTACCTGACGCTGCTCGACGCGATCAAGTCCGGCGTCATCGACGGCGAGGACGGCGCCAGCCCGACGGTCGACGACTTCTACTACCTGGCGCGCACTTCGCTGGTCAAGGACGAGGCGCAGTTCGACAAGTTCGACCGCGCCTTCGCCGCCTATTTCAAGGGCGTCGAACTGCTCGCCGACTTCACCCAGGACATCCCGCTCGAGTGGCTGCAGAAACAGTTCGAGCTCACGCTTTCTCCCGAGGAGAAGGCAGCGATCGAGAAGATGGGATGGGACGAGTTGATGGAGACGCTGAAGAAGCGCTTCGAAGAGCAGAAGAAGCGCCACGAGGGTGGCTCGAAGATGATCGGCACCGGCGGCACCTCGCCCTTCGGCGCCTACGGCTACAACCCGCAGGGCATCCGCATCGGCCAGGAAAAGGGCCGCAACAAGAGCGCGGTCAAGGTCTGGGACCAGCGCCAGTTCAAGGACTACGACGATAACCTCGAGCTCGGCACGCGCAACATCAAGATCGCACTCCGCCGCCTGCGCCGCTTCGCCCGCGAGGGCTCGGAAGAGGAGCTCGACCTCGACGACACGATCCACTCCACGGCCGCCAACGCCGGCTGGCTCGACATCAAGATGGTGCCGGAGCGGCACAACAAGGTGAAGGTGCTGCTGCTGATGGACGTGGGCGGCACGATGGACGAGCACATCCACCGCGTCGAGGAGCTGTTCAGCGCGGCCAAGACCGAGTTCAAGCACCTAGAGTTCTTCTACTTCCACAACTGCGTCTACGACTTCATGTGGAAGAACAACCGGCGCCGCTACAGCGAGAAGTTTCCGACCTGGGACATCATCCGGAAGTACAACAAGGACTACAAGCTGATCTT
>JANXWR010000426.1 GCA_025351025.1 Burkholderiales bacterium
GCGGCGCGAAGAACGCGATTCAAGCGAGAGCTTCGACGGTCAGCTACCTCGAGCGCTACACGCTTAAGGCCATTACCGGCCTGTCGGAGCAGGAGGACGACAGCGACGGCGGGTCGGGTATCACTGGCGACGGCGAAGCGCTGGCGAACTGGCAGGCTGCAGCGATGGAAGGCGAGGATCGGCTGCGCGCCTACTACACGCAGTTTCCGCCGCCCGAAGCCTTCTGGGCCAAGCATTCGAAGTCGCTTAAGGACGCGGCGAAGAAGGCCGACGCGGAGCGCACGCTGTGAAAGTGATCGAGTGTGACCAGCGGTCGGAGGCTTGGTTCGCGGCCAGAAGTGGCATTGCAACCGCCTCGTGCTTTTCTTCCATCCTCGCGACCATCAAGTCTGGCGAGGCCGCTGAACGACGCAACTACCGAGCGCGTCTCGTGGTTGAGCGGCTTACCGGCAAGTGCGTCGAGTCCTTCTCTACGGCGGCGATGAAGAACGGCACCGAACGCGAGCCTTTTGCGCGTGCAGCTTACGAAGCAAAGACCGGGGCTTGGGTGGATGAGGTCGGCTTTATCCGCCACGACACGCTGGATGTTGGGTGTTCGCCGGACGGGCTTCTGTCCAGTGATGGCTGCATCGAGATCAAAGCGCCGGAGCTTGCCGCGCACCTCGAATACTTGCACCTACCTGTCAACGCGTGCCCGCCGAAATACCTAGCGCAAGTGATGGGCCAGATGTGGATCGCCGAGCGCGCCTGGTGCGATTTCATTTCCTATTCGCCCGACTTCCCACCCGAGTTGCAGTTGGTGATCCGCCGTGTGGCACGAGACGACAAGTACATCGCCCAACTGGAGTTCATGGTGCGGGCGTTCCTTGACGAAGTGCGCAACGAAGAGGCGGCGGTTCGCGCGTTGCCGGCGGCAGCGTGAGCAGCGGGGTCAACCACAACCACCGGCGTTGGCCTGGCGAATACACATCGTGGGCACAGATGCGGAATCGGTGCGCCAGTCCCACGGCAAACTGCTACGCGCGATACGGAGGGCGCGGCATCAAAGTCTGCGACCGGTGGGCATCGTTCGCCAAGTTCCTAGCGGATATGGGGCCTCGCCCGACGCGGCACTCCATCGAGCGCATCAACACCGACGGCAACTACGAGCCCAGCAACTGTCGCTGGGCGAGCCAGGCGGAACAGGCCCGCAATACGTCTTACAACCGGTATTTCGAGCGCGGCGGCCTTCGGCTGACGATGGCCGATTGGGCCGATCGTCTCGGCCTAAGCCGATCGACCGTCAATGTGCGTCTGCATCGCGGGAAGACCGAGGCGCAAGCGCTGGGGCTAGAGCCATGACGCACGCATTCGTCCTCACTCATGACGAAGCGCGCCGCCGAGCCGTTCGAGCGGTTGTCGAGGCGCCGGCCGGCTTTGAGGTACGCATCGCAGAACCGCGCCGGAATGCAAGGCAGAACGCTTTGTTCCATGCGCTGCTGCAAGAGATCGCGGCGCGCGTGAAGTGGGCCGGCGAGCTCCGGGACGTAGAGACGTGGAAGCGCTTGGTCACTGCGGCTTGGCTGCGTGCTGAGGGCGAGTCGATCCAGCTGCTGCCGTCCATCGACGGGAAGGGCCTCGATGTCGTCTACACACCTACGAGCACCCTGACGAAGGCGCAGATGGCCTCGCTCGTTGACTTCGTGACGGCGTGGAGCGTGGAGCAGGGAATCGATATGTCGGAAGCCGCATGAAGCTCGGCGTCGAGCTCGCGGCCTAACGCAAGGAGAGATAGACATGAACGACACACAAAGCCTGATTGGCAAGCTGATCGAAGGCAAACAAGAGCGAGACGCTATTCACGTTGCGGTCGCCCCGATCACTGCCCGCGTCGCCTTGAATCCGGGGAGTCGGGTCGGCATCAGCGGCGATCTATCGAACCCCGTTGGCATCGTCGATCCCTTCTTGGGCGCCGAAGTTCGGCCGGGCGAGACGTTCTGGCTATTCCTCTTTCCGAACACCATTCAAGGGCTGCGACACGACTGGGCGCACCCGGCCTTCCCGCAGATCGGCCGCATCTACATCCCGGCCGGCGCGAGTGCGGAAGAGGTGAGGCTAAGAGAAATCGCAGCCGCGATAGGCATTGGCTACGACGAAATGATGTATGGCGCCGATGACTGGGTGCACACCAGTGCCAACGACCGTTGGCCGGAATATCTGACGCAGCAAGGCGGCGACTCTTGGCGGGATGACTTCCCCGCGTATGTCGAGGAGTTCTGGCGTCTCTACGAGGTTGTGCGCGGCAAGACTGTCCCCGACGAGCACAAGGAATCCTTCTTCTCGTGCTCCTGCTAGCGCTTCATGCGCCGGTTTCGGAGCCTCCGGTGATCGACGGAGCCGGAGCGGCGTGATCGGATGACAAAGAGGAATTGGAGGAATTGAGCATGACCAAGGAACTAACAGAGCGCGAGCAATTTGAAGCAGCGTGCGAAGAACTGCCTGCCGATAACGTGCCGGGCGTGTTGTTGAACTCCTTCCGCGAACTACAGTGGGAAGGCTGGCTCGCCGCTTCAAAATTTAAGGCCGAGGAAGCTCGGGCTGCTGTCCCGCTGGAGTCGGTGGCGTGGCGATACAAGGACGCGCGCGGGCATTGGCGCTACGTCGGGCCCCACGGTCTGGACGAGCGCAGCGCCCGAATTCTCAAGCCGGAACCTCTCTTCGCAGCCGCCCCGCCCGTCTTGCAAAGCGCCCTCAGCGCCGCACTTTTTGGACACGTTCGCACCCTGCGCTTGTCCGGCCGGGACGATGGCTTAGTCGAGGATATTGAGCGCGCAGCCATCTTTCTCTCTGCTAATCAACCCCTCAGCGACGAGGAGCTAAACGCACTTTGGAGCGAGCACGCAGCGCCCGAACGCGGCTTCAAGACGCCGCCGTGGATTCGATTCGCCCGCGCCATTCTCTCCGCCGCCAATCAACCAGATGAATAAACCGCCTTGGAAAGACAGCTTGCAACTCGCCCTCTTGGCCAAGGACCGAGTATTTCGCGCGCGTATCGACGATGCGTGGAAACTTCCCATGCCGAGACGGGGCGACGACCGGCTTGTCGCCCTCTACGAATTAGTGAAGGAAAGGGCTAACAACGAGACATGCAATCGTCTGCTGGCCGAACTGAAATACCTGCGATGCGTTCCCATAAAGGAGCAGAAGACATGAAGAACACCGAGCAGAGGCTGTGCGAGGCGACGCCGGTCGAAACGATTTCTCGGGCGCTGAACTTGTTCCACGAGTACGTCAAGGATCACGCCGAAGGTTCGACGCGAAACCTCGACCGAGACATTTGTAATCGCGCGGTCCGAGCCCTCGCCGCCCTCGCCGCTCCCGAGACGGGGGACAAGATACTGCGCGAAGCGCTAGCCGAGGCAATCGAAGACATCGAAAGTTGGGCGTCATACGCAGACACGTACTTTCAAAAGAAGCACGATTTGGCCGGTTGCCTTGCCAAGCATCGCGCCGCCCTCGCCGCTCCCGAGACAGGGGATGGGCGAGAAGGGGCGCGCCGTCGGCAGGTTGCGTTCGACGGCTCGCCGGCAGACCAAATCTTGCGGCTTCGAGCGAATCTTCGTTCCGTCACCGACGCCTACGAATCGCTTTTGGATGAAGGGCAGTTCCCGCCGAAGGGGCGCAGCAACGACGACAAGGAATCCCGCGCCGGCTGGTGGGAGGATGCCACCGTGCGCATCAAACTAGCTCGGCAGGCACTGAAGGACTGCTCATCATGAACGTCTGGGCTTACAACGTGCGCGGCTCCTTGGAATGGGGGGCGACGACCGATGCGCAGCAGGCGGCGAAGATGATGGCCTCGCCACGGTTTGAAGTCCGCGTCGCCGCCCAACCCGAAGCCGCACAGCCCGAGCATGCGCCGCAGGACACCGAAGCCGATGACGCGCTGCTGCTCGACTGGATCGCGCGACAAGGCGACGAATTCAGTTTAGGGATTCTTCAAGACATGCCCGGAGATGGCGACTATTTCGTGCACGGCATGGACGGCGCCGGAGGCCAAGGCAAGACCTTTCGAGATGCCATCCGCGACGCCATGCCGAGTTATGCGCCATGGCTCGCCGCCCAACCCTCGCCACGAGAGCAGGAGCATGCACCCGACTTCGATGCGTGGTACGCCGACCGCCTTCGTCCGACTGATCGTTTCGAGTGCTTGGAAGCCTTCAGGGCTGGCGAATGGCGCGGTCGTTGCTACCTCCGAACCGCCGCACAGCCAGAGCATGCGCCGAGAGAACTGTTTCTCGATGCCTTGCGCCGAGTCGCAGAAGCGGTGCCTTCGCATCCGATCACGCCTTCGTTTTCCATCGACGCAATCATGGGCATCTATGACCAAATCCACCTTCCACCGTCGCGCTGACAAAGCCGCCCTGAGCGAGCCGCTACC
>JANXWR010000468.1 GCA_025351025.1 Burkholderiales bacterium
GCCAAGGTGCGCCCGGCGGCGCTCACGGGTGCCCCCTACGTCGCTGCGCGCCGGACCTTGCAGGCCGCGCCGGGCCAGTGGCCCGGCCCCTCGCCAGGCACGAACAGTCCACCGGACTGTTCATGTCCGGGCTCGGCCCCCTGAGGGGGAGCGAGCGCCTTGGGAGCGGCCCGGCGGCGCTCACAGCTCGAACTCCGCTTCGAGGTCCGCCACCGCCCGCGTCGCCTTGCTGGCACTGGCCGGGTAGGGCGTACGGTCACCGGCGTAGAGCACGCCGATGTTGAAACCGTCGTCGGTCATGATGCGGCGCGCGGCGCGGGCCGCGTCGTCGGTCGGCGCCACCGCCGCCGCGTGCACATGGTTCTTCCACTCGCGCTGCTCGGGCCGGAATGTGACGCACGGGCTCAGGATTTCGATGAACGAGAAGCCCGGGTGGCGAATCCCCTGCGTGATGATGTCCGCCGTGCCGTTCGGATCGCCGGAGAACGCGCGGGCGACGAAGCTGGCCCCCGACGCCAGCGCGATCACCAGCGGGTGGAACGAGCGGATGCCGGTGCCGCCGGGCGACAGCTTGTTGTCCCAGTCGGGTTCGGTCGTCGGCGACGCCTGGCCCTTGGTCATGCCGTAGACGTGGTTGTCCATCACGATGTAGGTCAGGTCGACGTTGCGCCGGCAGGCATGCATGAAGTGGTTGCCGCCGATCGAATAGCCGTCGCCGTCGCCGCCGGTGACGAGCACCGTCAGGTCGGGGCGCGCCACCTTCAGACCGGTGCCGGCCGCGAGCGCGCGGCCGTGCACGCCGTGGAAGCCGTAGCAGGTGGTGTAGGCCGGAATGCGCGACGAGCAGCCGATGCCGGAGACGACGGCCACCTCGTGCGGCGGCAGCTGCAGGGTCGCCAGCGCCTTGGTGATCGCGCTCAGCACGGTGAAGTCGCCGCAGCCGGGGCACCAGATCGGCTTATAGGCCGACTTGTAGTTCGCCGCGGTCAGCGTGCTGGCCGCAGGGGTGGCGACGTCGTTCATGCGGTTTCCTTTTCCGGGGCACCGGCGCGCTCCCATTCGACGATCGCGGCCGTGAGTTCGGCCGGGCGCAGCGGCAGTGGGCCGGGACGGTGGAAGCTCGCCGGCCGGCCCGGCAAGTCGTACATGGAGCGCAGGTGGCGGTACAGCTGCGCACCGTGGTTCTGCTCGACGACGAGCACCCGCGTCACCCCGGCCAGTGCCAGAGCGAGCCGCTCGGGCTGCGCCGGCGCGAGCAGGCGCAGCGCGATCAACTTGACGTGGATGCCCTGGGCAGCGGCACGCGCGACGGCCTCGCGCACGCTGCCGGTGACCGAGCCGAAGGTGATCACGGCGGCGTCGGCGGCCTTGGCGTCACCCGCCTCGATATCGGCCCAGCTGCGGCCATAGTCGTATTGGGTCAGCTTGCGCTCGCGCTTGTCGAGCTGCAACCGGTGATCGCGCGCCTGGCTGCTCGGAACACCCGATTCGGTGTGTTCGAGTCCGTCGGCGGTGTAGACGACGCCAGGCGTGCCGGGAATGGCCATCGGCGAGACCCCCGACCCGGTATCGCGATAACGCTTGTAGTCGGGCGTGTTCGCCGCGGCCGTCAGGCGTGCGGCCTTGAATCCGGTGTCGGCCGGCCGGTCGATGATCGCGCGCGACTGGCCCAGGAACTGGTCCGACAACACGATGGCGGGCGCCTGAAGCGCTTCGGCGAGCTGCACCGCCCACTGCGTCGTTGCCAGGCAGTCGGCGATCGAGGTCGGGGCCAGCACCAGGCGCGGCGCGTCGCCGGGCAAGCCGCTCACCGCGTACGAAAGGTCGCTCTGTTCGCTCTTGGCGGGAATGCCGGTGGACGGGCCGCCGCGCATCACGTCGACCACCACGATCGGCACTTCGGCGCTGACCGCCAGCCCGATGGCTTCGGTCATCAGCGCGAGGCCGGGGCCGGAGGTGGCAGTGAGCGACGGCACGCCGCCATACGAGGCGCCGATGATCATGTTGACCGAGGCGAGTTCGTCTTCCGCCTGCAGCAGCGTGCCGCCGACCTTCGCCAGAGCCGGCGCCATCCACTCGAGCAGTTCGGTGGCCGGTGTGATCGGATAGGCGGCGACGAAACGGACGCCGCCGCGAATCGCGCCGTAGCCGGCGGCTTCGTTGCCGCTGACGAGCCAGCGCCTGCCGATGGCCGCCGCACCGGCTTCGAGACGGACCATACCGATCCCGGCGGCCATGCCGGCCGCCTCGGCGAGCCCCAAGCGCAGCGCCGCCAGGTTGGCTTGCAGTCCGGCGTCGGCGCGTTTCCAGGAATCACGCAACGCGGCCTCGAGTGCCTGCGCCGGGATGCCGGCGAGCCCGCCGGCCAAGCCGAGGGCCAGCATGTTGGTCCAGCTTCCTGGAATGGCTTTGGTCATCTTCTTCAGCGGCAGCGCAATACAGCGGGCGCCACTGTTGCTGAAGACCTCGGGAGCAACACCCGCGTCGGCGTCACCGATCACGACGCTGGTCGCGCGCAGCGGAATCTCGTCGGCGAAGCGGTTGACGTTCTGCCAGTCCATCGCGAGCAGCAGATCGAAGCTGTCGTCCAGCGAGTCCATCGGCCGGCGCGCGAGCCGCAGCAGCGCCGCCGCCTCGCCGCCGCGGATCTGCGGCCCGCTGGTGCGCACCATGAGCCCGTCCAGGCCGGCGCGCGCGGACGCGTCGAGCAGCATCGCACCCGCCGTCATGACCCCGCTGCCGCCGCTGCCCGCAATGGCGACCGACACCGACGAGCCCGCCGTTGCGCCGCGCGCCGGGGTGGCGTTGCCCGGGTCGGCGCCCGTTTCAATGATTGCAGGCGCATGCACGCTTCGCTCCTTCACGTCGGATGTGGCTAGTGAACGAGTGCGTCGGCCACTCATCATTGATGCAGATCAACTTCCGCGCATCCCGCAAGGTCGATAATAACGCAAAGAGGTATTCTGGTACCACAATGCAACAATAGGACTGAAGAGAGGTCCAGGTCCGCATCTTGAGGAGCGGTCCGCAACGAGCGACACGGTGAAACGCAAGACCCAAAACGGAAAAGGTTGAACCCGATGAGCATCGAAGCCCACCGCTGGCTGATGAAGGCAGTGAACACGCCGCTCGAACGCGCCGCATTCGATGCGGCACCGGGCCCAGGCGAGGTCGTCGTCGCCATTGCCGGCTGTGGCGTCTGCCATACCGACCTCGGGTATTTCTATGACGGCGTGCGGACCAACCACCCGCTGCCGCTCGCGCTCGGCCACGAGGTCAGCGGTCGCGTGGTGGCCTGCGGCGCGGGCGCCGAGCGCTGGGCCGGCAAGGCGGTCATCGTGCCGGCGGTGTTGCCGTGCGGCGAATGCGATCTCTGCCGGCGCGGCCTGGGCACCATCTGTCGACAGCAGAAGATGCCAGGCAATGACATCCAGGGCGGCTTCGCCAGTCACATCGTGGTGCCGGATCGCGGCCTGTGCGAGGTCGACGAAGCGCGCCTGTCGCACGTGGGCCTGACACTGGCCGAGGTCTCCATCGTCGCCGATGCGTTGACCACGCCCTACCAGGCGGTGCGGCGCGCGGGTGTCGCTCCGGGCAGCCTGGCGATCGTCGTCGGCGCGGGCGGCGTCGGCGGCTATTGCGTGCAAGTCGCCCGTGCTTTTGGCGCCAGCGTGGTCGCGATCGACGTCGACGACGCCAAGCTGGCATCGATTGCCGCCCACGGCGCCGCGCTGACGCTGAACAGCGGCTCGCTCGACGCCAAGTCGATCAAGGCCGCGGTGTTCGACTTCGCCAGCAAGAACGGTCTGCGCAGCACCGAGTGGTTCATCTTTGAATGCTCGGGAAGCGCGCCCGGGCAACTGACCGCATACAGCCTGCTCGTGCATGGCGCGACGCTGTCGGTGGTCGGTTTCACCATGGACAAGGTCGAACTGCGCTTGTCGAACCTGATGGCGTTCGATGCGCGTGCGCTCGGCAACTGGGGCTGCCCGCCCGAGGCCTACCCGGCTGCGCTCGATCTCGTGCTCGACGCCAAGGTGCAGATCAAGCCCTTCGTCGAAGTGCATCCGCTCGACGACATCAATCGCGTGTTTTCCGCGGTGCATCACCGCGAGATCAAGAAACGGGCCGTGCTGGTCCCGGCTTAACCACAAGTACCCAAGGAGCCCCCGTGAACGCCCCCGAAAACATTTCCGCCTTGCGCGCCTTCAAGAACCACGACCTCGTCGACGACATCTCCAAGCCGGGCATTCGCTACGAGAAACGGCAGGCGTTGACGCCCGATGGCGCGACCGTGCCCGGCCTCTACAACGCCTGGATCACGCTCGACAACCCGACCCAGTACAACTCGTACACGACCGACATGGTCAAGGGCGCGATCCTCGCGTTTCGTGCGGCGTCGAACGCGCGCGATGTGAATTGCGTCGTCTTCACCGGCGCCGGCGACAAGGCCTTCTGCACCGGCGGCAACACGAAGGAATACGCCGAGTACTACGCCGGTCATCCGCAGGAGTACCGCCAGTACATGCGGCTGTTCAACGACATGGTGTCGGCGATCCTGGCGTGCGACAAGCCGGTGATCTGCCGCGTCAACGGCATGCGCATCGGCGGCGGCCAGGAAATCGGCATGGCCTGCGACTTCTCCGTCGCGCAGGACTTGGCGCGCTTCGGCCAGGCCGGCCCGAAGCACGGCTCGGCGCCGATCGGCGGTGCCACCGACTTCCTGCCGGTGATGGTCGGCGCCGAGCGCGCGATGGCGGCGTGCGTGCTGTGCGAGCCGTTCTCGGCGCACAAGGCCTATCAGATGGGCGTGATCAGCGACCTCGTCCCCGCGCTCAAGGTGGCTGGCGAGTTCATCGCCAACCCGCTGGTCGAAACGCAGCGCATGGTCGACAAATTCGGTCGCAACGTGTACGGCGAACCCAAGACCGGCGGTGCTGCCAAGGAGGCCAAGGCGCTGTTGGCCAGCGGCAGCGTCGACCTGTCGCTGCTCGACGCCAAGGTCGAGGAGCTGTGCGCCAAGATCCTGCTCACCTTCCCCGACTGCACGACGCGCACGCTGGAGGAACTGCGCAAGCCCAAGCTCGAGGCATGGAATCGCAACAAGGAAGACGCGCGCTCCTGGCTGGCGTTGAACATGATGACCGAGGGACGCGCCGGTTTCACGGCCTTCAACGAAGGCACGAAGGACGACCGCGAAGCCGACTTCGTGTTGCTGCGCCAGAAGCTGGCCGCCGGCGAGAGCTGGGTCGGCCCGCTGCACGACTCGATCCAGCCCCGAAATAAGCGCAGGAGCTGAGCGTGGCCGAGCTGAAGGACTGGCTCGAGCATGACGGCGCACTGCTGCGGCTGCGCCTGAACCGCCCGAAGGCGAACATCGTCGACGCGCAAATGATCGCCGCGCTGGACGGCGCATTGCTCGCCTGGCGCACACAGACGACCTTGCGCGGCGTGCTGCTCGATGCCGAAGGCCCGCACTTCAGCTTCGGCGCCAGCGTCGAGGAACATCTTCCTGCTGGTTGCGCGGCGATGCTCGCTTCGCTGCATGCGCTGATCATCGGCATGCTCGAATTTCCGGTGCCGATTCTGGTCGCCGTGCGCGGCCAGTGCCTGGGCGGCGGACTCGAGGTCGCGCTCGCCGGCGGCCCGATCTTTGCCGCGCCCGATGCGCAGTTCGGCCAGCCCGAGATGACGCTCGGCGTATTCGCGCCGGCGGCGTCCGTCCTGTTGCCGTACCGCGTGAACCAGCCGGCGGCGGAAGACCTGCTGTTCTCGGGGCGCTCGATCGGTGCCGCGGAGGCCAAGGCGATCGGCCTCGTCCATACCGTATTCGACGATCCGCAGATCGCGGCATTGGCGTACTTCGAGAAGTACCTCGTCGACAAGAGCGCGGCCGCGCTGGCCTGTGCGGTCACCGCGGCACGCGGCGCCATGCTGCGCGAGGTACGTCAGCGCCTCGGCGAGGTCGAGCGCCTCTATCTCGACCGACTGATGCAAACGCGCGATGCCAACGAAGGCCTGACGGCGTTCCTCGCCAAGCGCAAGCCCCACTGGGAGCACTGCTGATGAACACCCTGCCGATCTCACCGGTTGCAGCCATCGTCGAGCGTTGCCAGCAACTCTTCGACGACCTCGATCTCAACGTCGTCAAGGAGTGGAAGGCGGCCGTGCCGGGCCGCAAGGCGATCGGCTACATGCCGGTGTACGTGCCGCGCGAGCTGATCCACGCGGCGGGCATGCTGTCGGTGGGCATCCTCGGCGGCGGCGACCAGCTCGAGGTGATCCAGGGCGACGCCTACTACCAGAGCTACATCTGCCGTATCCCACGCTCGACCATCGAGCTCGGCCTGACCGGGCGCCTCGACTGCCTCGACGGCATGCTGTTCCCGTCGATCTGCGACGTGATCCGCAACCTGTCGGGCATGTGGCAGATCCTGTTCAAGGACAAGTACGTTAAGTACTTCGACGTGCCGCAGAACTACATCGACTCGATCGGCGGCACCTTCTACATCCAGGAGCTCGAGGTGCTGCGCGAGGATCTGGGGCGAATGCGCGGCGCGCCCATCACCGACGCCGAGTTGAACGCGTCGATCGGTGTCTACAACGACAACCGTGCCGCGGTGCGCGAGTTGTATGACTACCGCGCCGACAAGCCGTGGCAGGCGCCGACTTCCGAGGTCTACCTGTTGCTGCGTGCCGGCATGGTGCTGCCGCCCGAGGAGCACACGCAGCTGGTGCGCGACTACCTCTCGGCGACCGACTCGGTTGCCCGGCCCAAGCGCGACAACGCGCGCGTCGTCATCAACGGCTCGTTCTGCGAGCAGCCGCCGCTGGGCCTCATCAAGTCGATCGAGATGTCGGGCTGCTACATCGTCGACGACGACTTCATGCTGGTCACGCGCTGGCTGCTCGACGACGTGCCGGCGAATGCCAATCCGCTCGAGGAG
>JANXWR010000470.1 GCA_025351025.1 Burkholderiales bacterium
GGCCTCGCCCTGCACCGGCTCGACGATGAAGGCCGCCGTGTTCGGGCCGATCGCCGCCTCGAGCGCCGCGGCGTCGCCGAACGGCACGCTGGCGAAGCCGGGCGTGAACGGGCCGAAGCCGTCGCGGTACTGGGCTTCGCTGGAGAAGCTGATGATGGTCGTGGTGCGCCCGGCGAAGTTGCCCGCGGCGACCAGGATCTGCGCCTGACCTGCAGGCACGCCCTTGACCTTGTAGGCCCACTTGCGCGCCGCCTTGACCGCCGTCTCGACCGCTTCGGCGCCGGTGTTCATCGGCAGTGCGCGCGCCATGCCGGTCATGCGGCAGAGCCGCTCGAGAAAGCTGCCCAGGCGCGCGGTGTGGAAGGCGCGGCTGGTGACGGCGAGCATCTTCGCCTGCTCGGTCAGCGCGTCGACGAGCACCGGGTGGCCGTGGCCGAAGCTCACCGCCGAGTAGGCCGACATCATGTCGAGATAGCGGCGACCGGCGGTATCGAACAGCCAGACGTCTTCGCCCCGCTCGAGCGTGACCTTGAGCGGGTCGTAGTTGCGGGCGCCGTAGCGACGTTCGAGGTCGACGGGCGTCGCGCCCAGACGGGCGAGCGCAGCAGCACGGGCGGTGGTGGTCATGGGGATTTCCTGCGGGTCGGACGGTGTCCTGCAAGTCTATCGACGGAAGCGTGAAAGGTGCGTTCTACTTCGTGCACTCCTACCTCGATGCATGCAAGCTTCTTGCGTCGATGGAGGGATAATGACGCCATGGCTGCCGATCTCGACAACGTAGACCGCAAGATTCTTCGCGTGCTGCAGACATCGGGACGGGCCAGCAACGTCGAGCTCGCGGGCCAAGTCCATCTATCGGCGCCGCAGTGCTTCCGCCGGGTGCGCTCCCTCGAGGAGCGTGGCGTGATTCGCGGCTACGCGGCGCAGGTCGACGCCGAGGCGCTCGGGCTGGCGGTGACGGCGTATGTGAACGTGAGCATCGCCGGCGACCAGTTCGGGCGCGTGCGCGAGATTGAGGCGCAGATTCGCGCCTATCCGCAGATTCTCGAATGCCAGGGCGTCTCGGGCGACTACGACTACCTGCTCAAGGTCGTCGCCCGCGATCTGAAGAGCCTGAGCACCTTCCTCACCGACCGCCTGATGCAGGTGCCCGGCATCGACGACGTGCGCTCCATGATCTGTCTGGAAGAGATCAAGCCGCCGTCGCCGTTGCCGGTCGAGCCCTAGACCTACGGATACAGGCCGCGTTCTTCGCGCGCGATGAGGATGCGTTCGCAGGCGACGGCGAAGGTCGCGGTGCGCAGGCTGATCTTGTGCCGGTCCGCCGTCTCCCAGATCTTCTTCAGGGCGTCGACCATGATCTTGTCGAGGCGCACGTTGATCTCGTCTTCGCTCCAGAAGAAGCTGGAGAAGTCCTGCACCCACTCGAAGTAGCTGACCGTCACGCCGCCGGCGTTGCAGATGACATCGGGAACGACCAGCACGCCGCGCTCGCCGAGCACGTCGTCGGCCTCGGGCAGGGTCGGGCCGTTCGCGCCCTCGAGCACGAGCCTGGCCTTGATGCGCTGCGCCCGCGCGGGCGTGATCTGCCCTTCGAGCGCGGCCGGGATCAGGATGTCGCAGTCGACGTCCCAGAAGGCTTCGTTGTCGATCAGCTCGCCGCCTTTCACATTGGCGATGCCGGTCTCATGTGTGATCGCGCCCATCGTGCTCGCCATGTCGAAGCCGGCCGGGTTGACGCGCGTGCCGGTGTGGTCCTGCATGGCGACCAGCTTGGCGCCGGCCTGCACGAAGAGCTCGGCCGCCGAAGCGCCGACGTTGCCCATGCCCTGCACGGCGACGCGCGCGCCATCGAGGCTGAGGCCGATACGCCGCGCCGCCTCGCGACCGGTGACGAAGACGCCGCGGCCGGTCGCCTTGACGCGGCCGAGCGAGCCGCCGAGGTGGATGGGCTTGCCGGTAACGACGCCGGTGGCGGTGGTGCCGGTATTCATCGAGTAAGTGTCCATCATCCAGGCCATGATCTGGCCGTTGGTGTTCACGTCGGGCGCGGGGATGTCGCGCTGCGGGCCGATGATGATGCCGATCTCGCTGGTGTAGCGGCGCGTCATGCGCTCGAGCTCCTTTTGCGACAACAGCTTCGGGTCGACGCGGATGCCGCCCTTGGCGCCGCCATAGGGCAGGTTCACCGCCGCGCACTTCACCGTCATCCAGGCCGAGAGCGCCATCACCTCTTCGAGCGTCACGTCGGGGTGGTAGCGCACGCCTCCCTTGCCAGGGCCGCGCGACAGGTTGTGCTGGACCCGAAAGCCCTCGAAGTGGGCGACGCTGCCGTCGTCCATCTCGATCGGCACGTCGACGATCAAAGCTCGCTTCGGGCGCTTCAACGTCTCCGACCAGCGCGCCAGCGAGCCGAGGTAGGGCAGGACGCGATCGACCTGCGAGAGATAGGTGTGCCAGGGGCTCGTGGCCGTGGGCGTGAGATAGGAGAGGTAGCTCATCGGATGTTCCGGTCTGGAAGATATGGCGGACTGGGACGGTTTGTGGCCGGTCCGCGACTCTAGCCTTCGCCGCAACGCGCTGTCACCTTGCGCTGCGGCAGGCGACCTCGCTCAGTGCGGCGCGGCGCCGAACTCGTCGCCCAGCTTGCGGGCGCGGTCGCGGGCCGCGAGGATGGCAGCGACGAACGCGTCCTTGACACCGCGCGATTCGAGCAGCGTCATCGCCGCCTGCGTCGTGCCGCCCGGCGACGTGACGTTCCTGCGCAGCACCTCGGGCGTGTCGCTCGAGGCGGCGGCGAGCGCGGCGGCGCCGGCCACCGTCTGCACCGCGAGGCGCCGAGCTTCGGCCTCGGGCAACCCCATCTCGCGCGCCGCCGCGAGCATCGCCTCGATGAGGTGAAAGACGTAGGCCGGGCCGGAACCGGACAGCGCTGTGACGGCATCAAGCGCCTCTTCGCGATCGATCCAGACGATCTCGCCGGTCGGTGCGAGAGCGGTCTCGACGCGCAGCCGGTCATCGCGGCTCACGGCCGGCCGGGCGAACACGCCGGCCACGCCCTTGCCGATCAGCGCCGGCGTGTTCGGCATGGCACGCACGACGCGCTCGCTCTGCGTCGCCGCGGCGATCGCGTCGCTGCGGATGCCGGCCATCACGCTGAGCTGAAGCGCGCCGGCGACGTGGGGCGCACACGGCGCGGCGGCGGCGGCGAAGAATTGCGGCTTGACCGCCCAGATGACCAGTCCGGCGGTGGCGAGCGACGAATCGGCGGCGGCCAGCGGGGCGACGCCGAACCGCTCGGCAAGCAGCTGCCGCTGCGCTTCTCTGGGCTCGACGACGATCAGGGTTCTAGCCGCCCGCCCGGCCGCGATCAGGCCGCCGACGATCGCGCTCGCCATGTTGCCGCCGCCGATGAAAGCGATCGTCTGCATCCGGCCAGTGTACGCAGGGCCGGGCGACGGCATCATCGCGACATCGCCACGCGGCATGCGCCGCCGAGGGAGGCCGAGCGATGCATCTCGAAGGTTCCTGCCATTGCCGCGCCGTGCGCTTCAGCGTCGAGGCGCAAAGCCCGGTGCCCTTCATGCACTGTCACTGCTCGATCTGCCGCAAGACGGCGGGCAGCGGCGGCTTCGGCATCAATCTCGGCGCTCGCGCGGCGACCTTGAAGGTGCGCGGCGAGCAGCACGTCGGCCGCTATCACGCGCTTATCCGCGAGCCCGGCCAACGCAGCAAGCGCTCGAAGGCGGAGCGGCGCTTCTGCCTGAAGTGCGGCAGCGCGCTCTGGCTCTGGGAGCCTCGCTGGCCCGACCTCGTGCATCCGCACGCCTCGGCGATCGACACGCCGCTGCCGAAGCCGAAAGAAGTCGTCGAGGCGGCGTTGGCCTACGTGCCGGCGTGGGTCGACGTGCCCAAGGGCAAGGGCCACGTGCACAGCCGCGAATGGCCGGCCGAGTCGCTCGAGGACTGGCACATGCGGCACAAGCTCCTGAGCGCCTGAGGCGCCTCCCGCGCCGTCGCTACAGCCCGGCCAGCAGGGCCGCATTGCCGCCGGCCGCAGCGGTGTTGATGGTCACCACCTGCTCGGCACAGAAGCGCGGCAGATAGTGCGGTCCACCCGCCTTCGGCCCGGTGCCCGAGAGCCCTTCACCGCCGAAGGGCTGCACGCCAACGACGGCGCCGATCATGTTGCGATTGACGTAGACGTTGCCGATGCGCGCTTCGTGCGCCAGGCGCAGGGCCCGGCTGTCGATGCGGGTCTGGATGCCGAGCGTCAGGCCATAGCCCAGCGCGTTGATGCGGCCGATCACGGCGTCGACGTCGCCGCGCCAGCGCACGATGTGCAGCACCGGGCCGAAGACTTCGGCCTGCACGTCTTCGATGCGGCCCAGCTCGAAGGCGATCGGCGCCATGAAGCGCGTTTGCGCATTCGCCGGCACGGCGACCGGTGCGGCGCCGACGAACTGCGCCTCGCGCTGCAGGCGCGCGACGGCCGAGGCAATGGCAGTCCAGGCCTCGGCGTCGATGAGCGGGCCGACGTCGGTGTCGTAGCGGGCCGGGTCGCCCACCTTCAGCTCGGCGAGGGCGCCGCGGACCATCTCGACGACGGCGTCGGCGATGCCTTCGTGCACGCAAAGCAGGCGCAGTGCCGAGCAGCGCTGGCCGGCCGAGCGGAAGGCGCTCTGGACGACGGCGTCGACGACCTGCTCCGGCAGCGCGCTCGAGTCGACGATCATGGCGTTGACGCCGCCGGTCTCAGCGATCAGCGGCACGATGGCGCCCTGCCTCGCCGCCAGCGAACGGTTGATGAGTTGCGCCACCGGCAGCGAGCCGGTGAAACAGACGCCGCCGATGCGCGCATCGGCGACCAGCGCGGCACCGACCGTCTCGCCCGGCCCGGGCACCAGGGACAGCACGTCGCCCGGCACGCCGGCTTCGTACAGCAGCGCCACCATGCGCACGGCGACGGCGGGGGTCTGCTCGGCCGGCTTGGCGACGACGCTGTTGCCGGCAACGAGCGCGGCGACGACTTGGCCGCTGAAGATCGCGAGCGGGAAATTCCAGGGGCTGATGCAGGCGAATACGCCCCGGCCGTGCAGGTGCAGCTCATTGCTCTCGCCGGTCGGTCCGGGCAACGACTGCGTGACCAGACGGCGCTCGGCTTCGTCGGCGTAGTAGCGGCAGAAGTCGACCGCCTCGCGGACCTCGGCCACGGCGTCGCCCTGCGTCTTGGCCGCCTCGGCGACGAGCACGGCGCAGAACTCGGCGAGGCGCGCCTCGAGCGCGTCGGCAGCGCGGCGCAACACGGCGGCACGGTCCTTCACGGCGGTGGCATTCCAAGCCGGAAAGGCGGCGACGCCACGGCCGACCGCGGCGTCGACCTCGGCCGCAGAAGCCTCGCCGATGCGTTCCAGCCCGGCCGCGGTCAGCGCGCCGATCGCCCGCTCGATCGGCTGGCGCTCGGCGAGCACGGCAAGATCGACGCCTCGCGAGTTGGCGCGCGAGACCGCGTCTGTGGCTCGGTAGAGATCGACCGGCAAGGGCAGCGGATGCGCTGTCGGTGCCGCCGAGAGCGGCGACGCGAGCAGCTCATCGACGCCCACCGACGCGTCGGAGAGCTGATGCACGAACGACGAGTTGGCGCCGTTCTCTAGCAGCCGCCGCACCAGGTAGGCGAGCAGGTCGCGGTGCTCGCCGACCGGCGCGTAGATGCGCAACGGCAGGCTGCCCGTCAGGCCCCCCGCTTGAGCGGGGGGAGCGGGGGGTGTGGTCGTCATTGGTCCCGAAGGGAGAGCCATGTATCGCGAAACTTCGCGATACATGGCTTCTCCCATGCCGTGCAGGCGCTGCATTTCCACGCGCGCGCCGCGACTTCGCGCCATCTCGGCGATCGCCGCGATCGTGCCGGCGTTATGCGTCGCGAACTGCGCATAGATAGCGTCGCCGTGGCCGATCAGCGCCGCCGCCGCGGCGAGGTAGGACACGTCGGTGTGCGACTTCTCGGTGAAGACCGGATAGCCGGCCAAACCCATCTCCTGGGCCCGCTTGATCTCGCCATCCCAGTACGCGCCCTTGACCAGGCGGACCATGAAACGCAGGCCGCAGTCGCGGCCGATCCGCGCCACTTCGTCGACGACCTCGACGGCGCGCGTCTGATAGGCCTGCACGGCCAGGCCGAAGCCGCGCCACTGCGGATGCGCGCCGGCGATGTCCTTGGCCAGTGCCTCGAAGACGTCGAGCGAGAGCTCGAGGCGGTCGCTTTCCTCGGCGTCGATGGTCAGGTTGAGGTTGGCTTCGGCGGCGCGGTCGACGAGTCGGCGCACGCGCGGCACGAGCTCGGCGAAGACGCGGTCGCGCTGCGCCTCTTCGTAGCGGGAAAAGAGCGCCGAGAGCTTGATCGAGATGCCGTCGGCGTCTTCGGGCCCTCCGCCGGCGCGTGTGCCCTTGGCGATCGCCCCGATCGCGCCGTCGTAGGAAGCCAGGTAGCGTTCGGCGTCGCGCTCGGTGCGCGCGCCTTCGCCGAGCATGTCGTAGCTGAAGCGGAGCGACGGCATCGCCTTGCGCGCGCTGGCCGCTTCGCCGAGCGCCTCGGCGATCGAGCGGCCGAGCACGAACTGGCGACCGAGCAGCTGGATCGCCCGCACCGTCGCGGCGACGACCGTCTGCGCGCCGAGCCGGCGCAACAGGCCGGTCTCGCCTTCGCTGTCGGGAAGGAAACGCTTCGACAGGGCGATCGCGCTCGCCGACAGGCCGGCGATCAGGCGATGCGGCGAGCCGCTGCGCTCGTCGCTCCCTGCCGACCCGAATTCGGCGCGGCCGAGCTGGTCGGCGGTGAGCGCGATCGCCGTTTCGGCGTCGGGAACGCGCAGCAGCGCTTCGGCCAGGCGCATCAGGGCCAGGCCCTCGCGGCTCGAGATCGGGTACTCCTGGAGCAGCGACTCGAGGGCCCAGAAGGGCGCCGGCTTGTCGCGCACCGCCTGCACCCACGGCCGGGCCAGGGCGGCGGCGCTGTCCCAGGGCACGGCCTTGGCGGCCGCCGCGCGCAGGCGGGCGACGACCTCGGCTTCGGCACGAACCGGCGGCGGCAGGCGCGGGCGAGGCGGCGGGGGGGCGGTGCTCATCGGTCGATTCTCGCCAATCGGGCCCAAGCTCAGGCAGCCGGCGAGCGGCCGCCGAAAATGGCGCTGCCGACGCGCACCATTGTCGCGCCCTCGGTGATCGCCGCCTCGAGGTCGCCGCTCATGCCCATCGACAAGGTGTCGAGGGCGAGGCCGTCGCGCTGCAACGACTCGAACAGCTCGCGCAGGGCGCGATGCGGCTGCCGCTGCGTCGCGACGTCGGCGGCCGGCTCGGGGATCGCCATCAGGCCGCGCAGCACCAGGCGCGGCAACGCCGCGACCGCATGCGCGGCGGCTGCCACTTCGCTCGGCGCGAAGCCGGACTTGCTCGCCTCGCCGCTGATGTTGACCTGCAGGCAGACCGAGAGCGGCGGCAGATGCGCCGGCCGTTGTGCGCTCAAGCGCTCGGCGACCTTCAGTCGATCGACCGAGTGCACCCAGTCGAAGCGCTCGGCCGCCAGACGCGTCTTGTTGCTCTGCAGTGGGCCGATGAGATGCCAGTCGAGTTGTGCGCGCAGGTCGGCAAGGACCTCGATCTTGTCGACGCCTTCCTGCACGTGGTTCTCGCCGAAGTGCCGTTCGCCGGCGTCGAAGGCCTCGCGCACCGCCGTGGCGGCAAAAGTCTTGCTCACGACTAGCAGCGTGACGCTTTGCACGGGGCGACCAGCGCCGGCACAGGCGCTTGCAATGCGCTGGTGCACACGAACGAGCTTGTCTGCGATCATTGCGTCACCGTTGCGCTGCGCGAGCGCTGCCAGGCTGGCCGCCGCACCCCGGCGCCACTTCCGGAAGATCCATGGACATCACCCAACTGTTGGCTTTTTCGGTCAAGAACAAGGCCTCCGACCTGCACCTTTCGGCCGGCCTGCCGCCGATGATCCGCGTCCACGGCGACGTTCGCCGCATCAATGTCGACCCGCTCGAGCACAAGCAGGTGCACGACATGGTGTACGACATCATGAACGACTCGCAGCGCAAGAACTACGAAGAAACGCTCGAGTGCGACTTCTCGTTCGAGATCCAGGGCCTGGCCCGCTTTCGCGTCAACGCCTTCAACCAGAACCGCGGCGCCGGCGCCG